>SICK01000021.1 GCA_009691465.1 Candidatus Kaiserbacteria bacterium
ATGCCCGGCACGAACGTCAGCAGTGTCAGCAGTACGGCTCCCGCAAAAAAGTACGGCGTGTAGGGGCGCCATTTTTTGTAATCCATCCGCGAGAGCGTCACCAGCGCGACACCACCGAGCAGGAACCCGAGCAAAAACTGTGTCGCCGCTACCGAGCTAAAGTTGGCTCCGCTGTCGTTGGCCAAAAGCCCGAGCGCCGCCGAGGTAAATATGAGCATCCCAAAACCCGCCAAGCAAAGAAAGACGAGCAGGAACGGCGTATCAACAGAGCGGCCTTTCATGGGTTATAGGAGTGCAATAGTCATCCCGACTATCGCGGCGATGGTGCCGACGACCCAGTAGCGCATGGTCACTTTGTACGGCGGCCAGCCGAGCGCCTCGAAGTGATGATGCAGGGGGGCGATGCGCAAGATTTTGCGGCCCAGAACCTTTTTGCCGAATATCTGCAAGATGTTGGAAAGTACGGTGGCTACCAGCGGCAGAGCGATAATAGGGAGGACCGAGACTCCCCTGCCCCCGCCGAGCGTGTCGGTCAAAAAGGCAATAACGGTGAGTGCGAGCGTGAGCGCCATCGTGCCCGTTTCAGACAAGTAGAACCGCGCCGGCGGGATATTGAACCACAAAAACGCAAGCAAGCCGCCTGCTATAGCGGCCGCGAGCGCCGCGATGTCCATCTGATTTTGAAAGAAGGCGATGCCGGAGTATGCGGCAAATATCGCGGCAAAGGTCCCGCCCGCAAGGCCGTCGATACCGTCGATGACGCCGCCCGCGTATATAAAGAGCGCCACCAAAGTAAAGAACGGGATAAAAAGAACTCCGAGTTCGAAAGGAGTCTGCAAAAACGGCATGGTGATGGCGGAGACATCGAGCTTGTCGTAAAACCACCATCCCGCGGCGGCGGCAACTGCGGCGACTATAACAAGGCGGATGCGTAATTTAAGACCGCCGCCGCGGGATACTTCGAACAGGTCATCTATAAACCCTACCAGCGCACCCACCGCGAGCGCCGCGAGCGGCACCCAGGTCTGCGAGCGGCTGATAAAAGAAAGGTTGCCGAAGGACTCCGGATAAAACCGCGCCAACAACGACAGCAGGTCTGCGGTCAAAAGGACGCTGGCCCATACGATAATCCCGCCGAAGCGAGGGACCCCTACCTCGCGGTCCTGGTGGAGGCGGTTAAACTCGCTGGCCTCGGTGCCGTCCAGCGCCGTCTTGCCGGCCTTTTGCTTCCACATCCGGTTGCGGTACAAAAAGTGAGTCAAAAACGGTGTAATCCCCATCCCAATAAGAAAGGCAACGGTCGCGGGTACAAATATGCGCATGATATCTACTTCGGTCATAGTGATGCTCGCGCGGCCTCTATGATGGTTTTGATATCGCTGAAGCGCCCTTCGTGGGTCGAACCGAGTACCACCGCGGCGACGGTGGTCCCCGGCTGGAGGTCGAATATGGCGACCAAGTTGCCGCCGGCGAGCGTAGTATAGCCGGTCTTGGCGGCGACAAAGCCGGGGATGTCCTGCAAAGGCAGAGCAGTGGCGGCAAGGCTGATCTCTTTGTTTCCGCCGTCGACCTGTATTTTGGGCAGAGTGGTCAGTTCAAAAAAGTCGGCATGGTCGATGTAGAAGAGCGACGCGAGCCGCGCGACGTCGTATGCCGAGCCGTAGGCGCCCGACACCCGCTCGGTTATATCGAGCCCTGTCGCGTTATAAAAGAGGGTCTTGGTGAGCCCAAGCTCGCGCGCGGCGGTGTTCATTTTTGCAATGGGGTCGTCGCCTAAACTTGCCGCGGCCGCGGTGATAGCGTCGTTGCTCGAGGCGACCAGGGCGAGTTTTATAAGGTCACCCAACGCCATAGTTTCTCCGGGCTTGAGTCCCGAGTCCCCTTCGGGCCGGAGGTCCTCTGCAGTAATCACCACCAGCGTCGCCGGATTGTTGAGCGAAAGCACCGTCTGTGCAGCCATGAGTTTGGTGAGCGAGGCCAACGGGAGAGCCTCGGTGGCGTTTTTTTGGTAGAGCACCGCGCCGGTGTGCACGTCGTATAGTACGGCGGCCTTTGCCTCGAGCACCGAAGCATCAAGCAAAAAAGCCGGCGCTTTTTGGCCGCCGTCCGTGGCCGCCGCGGGTAAGTGTGCACTGGTGCTCCGCACCGCCGCATACACGCCGACGCCGAAGGCCCCGCCGACCAACAATAGCGCCATGACCCCTACCCCGATTGAGCGGTACGCCGTGTTCATAGGTCCGATTGTTTTTGCCGATAGGCTTCTTCAAGCTGCTGCAATTTGTCGCGCACCTGCGCGTAGTCGGGCAAGTCGCCCGGTCGTTCTACGCCGAGCTCGGCAAGCAACTCTGTGGTGGGCTCGTACAAAAATGACCGCTCGTCTTTCGGGTTTTGTACCCGGCGCACGAGCCCGCGCAGGGTGAGTGTGCGCAGAGTCTGGCTTGAGTTGACCCCACGGATAAAGTCTATCTCTGCTCGGGTGAGCGGACCGCGGTACAGTACCGCCGAAAGCGCTTCAAGCCCCGCTTTGCCGATGTCGCGGCCGTATTCTTCTTTGCGGATCTTTTCTATCAGCGCCGAGGCCTCGCCCGAGGCGCGCAACTCGACCTCTTTGCCGTCGTCAACCAGCACCACTCCCCGCCCGGCGACACGGGAGAGGTTGTGTATGGCCGTTTCTACTTCTTCGGCCGGGGCGCCCAGCATGCCGGCCAGTTCTTTCCGGGAGACGGGCCTACCGAGCGCAAAAAGCAGGGCTTCAAGTTTTGTTTCCATAGTTTGGTGTGGTCACAGAGTCGCTTTCAAGGGTGATATCCCCGAAGTGGGCTTCCTGCTGTGCTTTGATTATACCTTGCTTGACCAACTCGAGGAGTGCCAAAAATCCCACAATTATCTCCCCTCGTTCTTTTTTACCGGCGAATTCTTTAAAACTCATGCGCAGGGCGCTCTGGATACGCGCGGCCATCTTGTCTATCATCTCCTCGAGCGACATAATTTTTTTGACCTCAACTTTGGGCAACGCAAGTGTTGTGGGGAACCCGTCTATAAGCGCTTGCACGGCGGCACGCAGGCCCGAGGGAGTTACCGAGGGATCGGGGATGTAGAGTGGTTGTTGCTCGGGCGGATTGCCCTCGTACAGCATCGGATAGTCGAGTTTGTCGAGACCGAGCGAGGCTTCTTTCAAGAGTTGGTAGACCGCCAAGCGGTACTCGAGCTCTTTAATATCGCGTGACTCGTCGTCGGAAAGCTCGAGGTTGGGCAAGAGCGAGCGCGACTTAATCAAAAGCAAGGTCGCGGCAAGCGCGATAAACTCGGCGGTCTCGCCCACCGGCAAAGACTCCATCGCGTTGACACGGGCAATGTACTCGTCGGTGACTGCGGCGAGCGATATATCATTGATAAGCAGTTTGCGCTTTTCTATCAGCTCAAGCAGTACCTCAAGCGGACCTTCAAAAACATTAGTTTTTATCTGGATGGGCATATTTTTCTATCAGGGCAAGAAACAACCGCACCGGTGCTCCTGCCGCGCCGCGGGCCAGGTGCTCGCCGGGGGCGCTGGTCATGCGGGGCGCGATGTCGAAGTGCAGCCACGGGCAGTCGAGGTCTTTGGCGAACACCTCCAAAAATTTGCCGCCGGCAATCACGCCACCATTGCGGCTGTTGCCCGAGGTGGATATGTTGGGCACATCGCCGAAGTGGCCTTTGACCATGTCGTCATACTCCTCCCACAGCGGCAAGGGCCAGACATAGTCGCCCGACTCCTCGCCCAAGCCCTGTACGGCGTCTATCATGTCCTCGCGGTTGGTCATATAGGCGCTTGCCTGCAGGCCCAGGGCGGTCAGGGCCGCGCCGGTGAGTGTTGCCGCGTCAGCGACGATTGCCGGATTGTAGCGCTTGGCGTAGGTTATCGCGTCGGCCAAAATGACCCGGCCTTCGGCGTCGGTGTGGAGGATTTCGATGGTGCGGCCCGAAAGCGACTTGAGCATGTCGCCCGGGCGCACCGCACCAGCGCCGACGGCGTTTTCTACCGCCGGTATCAACCCGACAACGTTTGTTTTTATCTTAAGTTTGGCAGCCAGCGCCAGCGTGTGTATCACCGCCGCTCCGCCCGACATATCCATATGCATCTCGTACATGTGCTCACCCGGCTTGACCTGGATGCCCCCGGTGTCAAAGGTCACCCCTTTGCCTATCAAAACTACCGGAGGTGCCTTGCCACCGCCCTTGTACTCAACAATGATGAACTGCGGCTCGTCCTTGGCGCCTTTGCCGACGCCCAACACGGCACCCATGCCGAGCTTTTGCATCTCTTTGACCCCGAGGACTTTTACTTTTGCCCGAGTTCCTTTGAGTGCTTTTTTAGCTGCCGCAGCTAAAATCTTCGGGGTCATGTCGCCACCGGGGGTGTTGGACAGTTCGCGGCAGGCGTTGACCTCCTCGCCGATAATCGAACCATGCCAAAAACCTTCCTTCCCCACTTCGGGGGTGTTGGTGATGCCCATCATCTCGACAAAGTTCCAACCCTCCTTTGGTTTGGTTTTGTACACGACGTGCTCGTAGTCGGCCATCACAAAAGCCGTGCCCGCGATGCGCCCGACCTCGTAGTCGCCCATGCTTTTGGGTGCGAGGGCTCTGATGTCCTTGTAATCAATAACTAAAGATTTGAGATGGTTTTGTTTTGCCGTCGCGACCACCTTGCGCATCAGCAAAACAAACTTCCGCCGCGACAAAGGCTTAGTCTCTCCGAAAGGAACGGACAAAACCTTCCCATCAAACCGCCCCAAAGAGCCGGTAACAAAGGCGATTCTAATGGCTCCCCGTCCCGCCGTAGGCTGGAATTTCATGGCTTAAAGTATACCTAAAATCCCTCTTTTTCCCTATAGCTCTTGACGGAGCATCCTATTGGGTGTATAATAGTAAATGAGTACATTAAGTTCAACCCAGAGGAGTGAGCCATGGACATAGAAGGATTAGCGGTGAAGGTTTTACTAGCGTCGAACGCGGCGATTCTTGAGAAGGCTACAAAAGAGTGGATCCAGAAACAACATCCTGGGACCAAGATTTTGAGCCTTGCTCAGAGTCAAGACTGTAATTCTATAACCCTAACTATCTTTTACAATCCTTTTTACCGATAACTTGCCGCCCAACAGAAAGTCGTCCCAACGACCCACTCTGTTGGGCGATTTCTGTTATTCCTTTTTGTCTGTTGAGAGGAGGGTGTCGATGCGGTTTAGGTCGCGGGGGAAGAGCGTTGCTTCTTTGATGTTGGGGAGGTTGAGCAGACGGGCGGTCAGGCGCTCAAGGCCGGTGGCCGAGCCGCCGTGCGGCGGCATACCGGTTTTAAATGCTTCGAGATAGAAGGAGAATTTGTTGGGGTCGAGTCCCCACTCTTTTATATTGCTTACCAATTTGTCGTAGTCGTGGATGCGCTGCCCGCCGGTCGTGATTTCGAGCCCGCGGAAGAGCAGGTCAAAACTCTTGGTATAGCCCGGGTCTGCCTCATCTTCGTAGGTGTAAAACGGGCGCTTTTTGACCGGATAATGCGTCACAAACACAAAGTCGGAGTTGTGCTCCTTGAGCGCCCATTCGCAGATCGCACGTTCGTGCTCGGGCTCGAGGTCAGGCTCGGTTTCGGACACTCCTAGTTTTTTTTGCACCTCGCGCAGTTTAAGTACGGGGATGCTGTCCGGCATAGCAACCGGCAAGCCGACACGGTCGACAATGAGCCGCAGGGTTTTCTCGAGTGCGGCCATCACGTCGGTATGGTCTTTGATGAACCCCATCTCAAAGTCCATCGAGGTGTATTCGGAGAGGTGGCGGCTGGTGCTGTGCTTCTCGCCTCTAAATATTTTTGGGGTTGCATAGGCGCGTTCAAACACCCCAACCATGATTTGTTTGTAGAGTTGCGGCGAGGTGGCGAGGTATGCCGTTTGGTCGTAGTAGTAGTCGACTTTAAACGCGGCCGCGCCGCCTTCGGCATCACCGCCAACTAGTGCCGGTGCCTGAAACTCGGCAAAGTCCTGGGATTGCATTCCATCGCGGAAGCCCTGCAGGATGGCGTTTTGCACTTTAAATATCTGTCTCGATTTTTCCGAACGCAACGTAAACGGTTGGTGGTCGAGGTACGTGTCGAGGTTGACCTCGCTCCCCAACTCAAACGGTATCTCGGCACGGGAGAGTATCTCGATACCGGTCACTTCGAGCTCAATATCGCCGTTTTGTGCTCCTGCTTTTATGTTTTTCTCCGGACGGGCATTGACCGTGCCTTCGACCGATACCACATATTCGTTGCGGACATCCTTTGCTGTCTCGATTGCCGGTGAGGCAGGCAGGACGACCCCTTGCACCGAGCCGGAGCGGTCACGAAAGTCAAAGAAGACCATCTTGCCCTGGTCGCGCCGAACGCTGACCCATCCTTGGATCATCACGCCCTCCCCCTTCTTGCCCGCCAACTCCCCGATGAGTATTCTCATATTCTTAAGAAAGTTAGAATGGTTTAATACAAGGCGACGCCGACTTTTTTGCGGACGTCGGCCATTTTTGCCGATGCTTTTGCGCGGGCGACTTCGGCGCCGTCTTTTAGGATTTGGATGACTGCTTCGCGCGACAGCGCGCCGCGCCTTTCGCGCATGGGGGCAATGGTCGCGATGATATTGTGCGCCAGCAGTTCTTTGGACTCTTTGTAGCCGATAGTACCGTCGACGTAGCGCTTCTGGATTTCGGCCAGGTTGGGAGTAAAGTGCCGGTGCAGGGCAAACGTGATGTCTTTGTCGGTATCCAACGGGGCTCCCACAGCGGTCGAGTCAGTCACAATCGACATCACCGCGGCGCGGATAGCGTCGTCGGTACCAAACAACGGGATAGTGTTGCCGTAGCTCTTGGACATCTTTTTGCCGTCTACGCCGGGCACCGCGGCAATGTCTTCGCTTATCTTCTCCTGCGGCTCTTTAAAAGTGTCACCGAACGCCTGATTAAACTTTGCCGCCGCTTCGCGGGCATACTCCACATGCTGGCGTTGGTCCGCTCCGACGGGGACGATGTCGGTGTCGTACAGCAGGATGTCCGCCGCCATGAGCATGGGGTAGGTAAAGAGTCCCGCGTTGGCCTCCAGCCCTTTTGCCACCTTGTCTTTGTACGCGTGCGCCTGTTGGAGGAAAGGCACCGTCACCAGGCAGTCAAATATCCACGCCAGCTCGGTGTGCTCGGGCACATCGGATTGTTTAAAAATAGTCGCCTGCGTCGGGTTGACCCCGGCGGCGACATAATCGGCCACTACGTCGATGATACCTTCGCCGAGCTGCGCGGGGTTTTTAAGCGAAGTCAGTGCATGATAGTCGGCGACCATCAGGTAACTTTCATACTCACCGTAACTCTCGACAAAAGGCTTGAGTGCCCCGAGGTAGTTCCCGATATGCAGCTGTCCGCTCGGCTGTAAGCCCGTCAAAAGCCTCTTTTTTCCATCTGACATATGGGGTATAGTAGCACCAGAAAAGTCAGAATGCGAGGTGAGTGATGCGGAAGCTCTGGACCCCAGAAGGGTGCTACCCCATCAGCGCAGTTGGTCTGGACGCAGATGGGGTGATACGCGACACCGGTTACGTTGCGTATATCACGGTCTGCAAAATCATCGAACACTTTGGGGGCAAGGCGCCGCCGTACGCGGACTTTATCCTCAAAGAATTCGACCATCCGACCTACTGCCGCAGACACGGCGCCCACATGGACATGGACCAGTTCCGGAAGATGTACTACGAAGTGCATCCGCCGGATCTGGAGGGCCTGCCCTTCAGTGATGTGGTTGGGTTTTGCAAGTCAGTCGCACTGATGGGGCTCGACCTCTTTGTGGTGAGCAGTTGCCGCGAGGACTGGCTCTTGCCGTGGTTTGAGCGGCATAGCATGGGGGCACACTTCGCCTACATCGTGCCCCAGGCCCGCCCCAAAGACGCGCACTTGGTCGATGTCTGCCGGCAACTTGGCGTCGAGCCCGAGGTGATGATGTATGTCGGCGACATGGGACACGACATGCACGCCGCTACCACAGCGGGGGCTATCCCGGTCGGGATTACCCGCGGACATCACGAGGAAAACGCGAGCTTGCGCAGTGTGGGCGCTAAGCTCGTGGTGCAGAGCCTCGAGCACCTCTCGGTCTTAATCTCCTAGAAACAGTATCGGCAGG
>SICK01000022.1 GCA_009691465.1 Candidatus Kaiserbacteria bacterium
AGGGCATGGGCAAGATTGCCGTTGTGGTTGCCCGAAAGCTCGGCCACGATAAACACGGGCTTACCCGCTCCTACTATATGCTTGCCTAGTTTCATGCCTTTATACAACACCATTTTTAATAAAAAAGACACCTACTTAAAACCGGTAGGTGCCACTGTGCAATTGCTCTATGCCACGCTCCTCGTCTGCGATGATTTCCTTCATCAGCGGGTGAGCCGCTGCGTGTTGTATCTTTTCGGTCCACGCTTCGGGCGAGTCTTTGAGCAACACTTCCTCGGCCGCAACGAGCCGCGGTTGCTTATCCCGAAGGGGCTTTAGCGCCGGATGATGCTCCAGCAGTGCCGCAACTCTAGGCAGATGCCACCCATTGGTGAGGATGGTGACTTGCGCCACGTTCTCGCGCACCGCGACATCCTGCAAGAAGAGCAGTTGCGGGATGGTCTTCTGCGACTCCTCATCCAGCAAGATGCGCTCCGGCGCAACACTCAACTCTTGGAGTTCGCGTTGCATCACGCTCGCCATCGAAGGTCGCCCGGGGTCTTGGTAGCCGGCCCAGCCGCCCTGCACCAGCAGGGTGGCGGCGGGGTCTTGCCCGGCCAGGACAGCCGCAGCGGCAACCCGAAGAGAGTCGATGATGTTGGCCGGATCACCATCAAGCATAGTGAGGTCGTTCGTGCGCCAGACGCCGCGGTCGTTGCGGATGTCGGCACCCAGAATTGAGATAAGGTGTTGCATGCTTACGTCCTGCACGGTTTGACTACTGAACAAAGGTATAATACATTACTTCTAGCTAGTCAACAGGACCTGACCATGATAGACAAAACAAGACTGCAATTGCGACCCGTCACGCTAGAGGATGCTAGAGTCCTTCTGGAGTGGCGCAACGACCCGCTCACCCGCGAGAACTCCCGCACCACCGACGAGGTGTTGTGGGAGGACCACCGCGGCTGGATCGAGCGCTCGCTCACCAACCCCGACCGCAAGCTCTATATCGCCCTGCACGGCGGCGTACCGGTGGGCACGGTGCGGGCCGACTTCCACGACGGGAGGCACGAGCTTTCGTGGACGGCCTCTCCCGGTGCGCGCGGATACGGCATTGGGGGCGCTATGGTCAAGCAGTTCGTCAACGAGGTGCTGCCCGGTGCCCCACTGCTCGCCAGCATCAAAAAGGGCAACATCGCGTCGGAGAAAATCGCCCAAGCGCTCGGTCTCTCGCCCGGCGGGCAGGAGTTCCCCGACGACAAGGGCCCCCACCCGCTTATCTTGTGGAAATAGACCAACCCGCGCCTAGGCGCGGGTTTTTAGTATTCCTGATAGCGCTTGATGAGGTCGCCTGCTTCGTCCCTTTTTAGTGTGCCCGTTTCGTCCGTTTCAAACAGTGCTTTGTCGGTAAACGAGTCTACCACCGCGTCGAACTCCGCCTCGCTCATACCGGAGTACTTCAGAAATTCCGCAATGGCTTTGCGCGGGCGCTTGCCATCAAATTCCTGTACCAACTTTACTCCCTCCTCTCGCGTTATGCGGCCATTGCGGATGTCGAGACACGCGTGGTCGGTGGCGCGGCTAAAGCCGAACTTTACGAACTTCAGCAGGTCGTGCACCGCGTAGGTCGCCTCGTCCAGGTTTTCATAATTGAGATACGTGCACTCCACCGGCCCGTCCTCTTTGGCCGAAAAGCCGTACTGTTTGACCAGCTCCACCTGCGGCCGCGCATCCCACTTAAAATAGTAGCCCAAAAAGACGCCGGTGATGCCCGCCGCTTTGAGTTCCTCTTCCGAAGGATAGCGATACGGTACGAGGTCTTCTTTGGTAATGCCGCCGACACCGAGCATGTCGTCGACGCGCAAGCCCAAGAGCCCGCCAAACTCTTCTAACCACCGGCGGTCGAGCGTGTTCTTCATCCGTGCAGCTTTGGGGCCGCCGTACTCGAGCTGGGAGTTTTCTCCCCAAATAATCAGCGGGATATTGTACGCGACCGCGAGCCGCACAGGGAAAGTAAATATCCCCACATGGTTGGGCCACTCATGGTCCCCCACGCGACGAAAACCCTCTACCGCCATTTTTTTGTAGGTCTCCGGATTTTTCTTCAATTCAACCACGTCGCCGAACTGCCGGATGTTTTCTAGATTTTTGCGCCCGAGCTCGGTGCGCACCGTCGGCTCAAAGTGGACCAAGAGCGGGTTTAGGCCCCACTGCCGGACCAAGTACGCCTGATAGGTGCTGTCCTTGCCGCCCGAGACGGGGATGATGCAGTCGTACTTTGAGCCGTCCTTGGTTTTAAATTTCTCCACCAATTCCTTAAACTCGGCCTCCCGAGCGCTCCAGTCTATGGTGTTCTTGAGCGCCGCAGATTGGCAGGCGTCGCACACCCCTTCTGCATTGAAGGAGAGGTCGGGCTTGGTGTCGGGCATGACGCAGGCTTTGCAGTAGCGCATGGAGGTATAGTACTAGACGCGCGCTAAAATTCCAGCCGCGACCAGCGCTTTTTTTATCATCTGTGGCGTGGTCTGCGTATATTGAAAGATGCTCGCCGCCCCGACCGCCGAGGCCCCCTGCTGTACCGCCTCGACACAGTGCGCGGCACTGCCCGCGCCGCCGCAGGCAATAACCGGGATACGCACCGCACTACTTACCGCTTTGATGAGCGGGAGGTCAAAGCCCTCCATCACCCCGTCGTGCGTTTTGGACGTCAGGAGGATTTCCCCGGCACCACGCGCTTCGGCCTCTTTGGCCCAGGCAACCGCACCGGCACTATCTTCCTCCACATCAATCGAGACCACGATGCACTGGCTCCCGTAGCGTTTTGCCCCCGCGTCGATGAGCTCGGGATGCTCGAGCGCACCGGTGTTTATCGACACCTTGTCCGCGCCGCAATTGAGCAGCGTCTGTATATCCTCGACCGTGCGCACCCCGCCGCCGAGCGTCACCGGCATAAAGCACTCTTTGGTCACCTCGCGCAGGAGCTCGGGCCGTATACCGCGCTCACCCGCGTCTAGATCAAGAAAGATAAGTTCGTCTACATCACGCGCATTAAAAACCCGGACCGCGGCGATATAGCTCCCGATGTTGCGATGGTCGGCAAACCGCACGCTCTTTACCAAGCGCTCGTTTTTGATGGTCAGGACCGGTATGACGCGTGTCTTGAGCATTACAAATTAATGAAGTTGCGCAGTATGGCAAGCCCCGCCTGCTGGCTCTTTTCGGGGTGGAACTGCACGCCGAAGATGTTGTCCTTTTGTACCGCGGCGGCAAAGGTCTCGCCGTAGGTGCAGGCCGCGGAGGTTACCGCAGGGTCAACGGGCTCGACCACAAAGCTGTGCACAAAATAAAAATCGCGCGACTCTATGCCGGCAAAAAGCCGCGCGTCCGGCGCAGGGGCTACGTCGTCCCATCCGATGTGCGGCAGGCGCAGGTCGGGCGTCACCGCCAACTTGCGCGTCTTCCCCGCTATAAACCCCAACCCCTCGGTATCTGCGCCCTCCTCGCCGCGCTCCGTCAGCAGCTGCATCCCCAAACAAATCCCCAAAAAAGGTTTTTTATTTTCCAGTACCTCTTTCTGCAACACCGCAACTAGCCCGCGCTCGTGCAGTTCTCGCATGCCGTCGGGGTACGCCCCAACGCCGGGCAAAATAATATGCGTGGCACGGGCAAAGTCTTCTGCCGAAGCGGTGACCAGCCCTTCTTCCCCGAGCAGGGCAAGTGCGTTGCGTACCGAAGCGACGTTCCCCATCCCGTAATCAACAATAGCTATCATACGGCGAATGCTTTTTTGAGCGCCGCAGCGACTTGGCGCTGCTGTGCCGGAGTAATCTTGGCAAAAACCGGTATAGAAATAGCGCCTGCGTAAAATGCCTCGGCCTTGGGGCACGAGCCTTTTTTGTAGCCGAGTTTTTGGTAGTACGGGTGGAGATACACCGGCAGATAGTGCACCTGCACGCCGATGCCGTCAGCGCGGAGGCTCTCGAACACCGCTTTGCGCTTGTGTGCGGGGACCTGCACGACATAGAGGTGCCAGGCACTTTGTACCTCTTTAGTATCCTGCGGCGGCAAAACGAGGCCGGGTATAGATTTCAGCAAGGCCGGATAGCGCCGTACCGCTGTGCGGCGCTTGATGATAAATTGATCAAGTCGCTTCAGCTGGCTCTCGCCGAGCGCGGCTTGGATATCGGTAATACGGTAGTTGTATCCGAGCGCGTGCATCTCCTGGTGCCAGGGGCCCTCGCTCTTTTTTACAAACTGCGGGTCACGCGTAATGCCGTGACTGCGAAAGAGTTTCAGGAGCGTATAAAATTCTTTGTTATCGGTCACGATGATGCCCCCCTCTCCCGTGGTGATCGACTTGACCGGGTGGAAGCTAAACATCGTCATGTCGGCTTGCTTCCCCACCCGCTTGCCGCGGTAGTGCGCACCAAGACTTTGCGCGCCGTCTTCTATAAACACCAGCCCCTTCTTGCGCGCCAGCGCGCGGCACTCGCGCAAGGCAGCGGGCCGCCCGGCATAGTCGACCGCGACCAGGAGTTTGGTCTTTTTGGTTATTTTCTTCTGCGCATCCGCTACCGCCATATTCCCCGTCCCCGGGTCCACGTCGACGAACACCGGTTTGGCGCCCAGATAGAGCGCGGCATTGCCGGTCGCGGCAAAAGTAATCGCGGGCACGAGTACCTCATCACCTTTCTGTACCCCCGCAGTAAAATACGCCGCGTGCAAGGCCGCGGTCCCGGAGTTAAACGCCACGGCATACTTCGCCCCTACTTTTTTTGCGAGTGCCGCTTCAAATCGGTCGATAGCCGGTCCCTGGGTAAGCCAGCCCGACTTCAGCGTCTTTACGACGGCTGCTACATCAGCGTTGTTGATGTCCTGGGTCGAGTACGGGATCATACGCATATACTACCTGAAAAGTTCGATGGCTTCTTTTTTGTTCAAAAGAAATTTCTTGTTATTGCTGGTGTACACGAAATCTTTGGGGACGCTCTTGTAGCGCGCGAGCCACTCGGCCCACTCGCTCTCCAGCGGAGCAATAGCGAACATCCGCGGCAGCTCTTTGGCCTGCGCTACCTCATAGCGAGTAAGCAGCGTTTCGTGGAGCTTTTCTCCCGGGCGCATGCCCACTACTTTTGTTTTGCACTCGGGGGCGAGCAGGCGCACCATCTCCGTGATAGGCATATTCTTCATCTTCGGCACAAAAATCTCGCCGCCCTGCATCAGCGCGAGGCACTCGAGCACAATGTCCATCACGCTCTCGATGCGTATCCAAAAGCGCGTCATGTCTTTGTCGGTAATGGTGATAACCCCGTGCGGGCGCTGGCGCGCGATAAGCTCGACAAACGAGCCGCGGCTGCCGATGACGTTGCCGTAGCGCACCACCGAAAAAGCGCCTTGCCCGTGCCCTGCATAAGCGTTGGCCGCCACAAAAAGCTTCTCTGCGGCAAGCTTGGTCGCGCCGTAGAGGTTGATGGGCTCCACCGCTTTGTCGGAAGATACCAAGAGCACTTTGCGGACGCCGCGGTCGAGTGCGGCGTCGACGACATTTTTACTGCCGAGGATATTGGTCTGTATCGCTTCGAACGGATTGTATTCAATAGATTCGACACGCTTCATCGCGGCCGCATGTACGACGATATCAACGCCCTCGAATGCACGGCGAAGCCGCTCGGGGTCGCGGATGTCACCGATAAAAAAGCGCAGACGCGGGTCGTGCTTGTACTGGCTCGCCATCTCGCTCTGTTTGAGCTCATCGCGACTCAATACGATGACCTTGGTGATGCCGGGCACGTTCAGCAGGCGGGCAACAAACGCACGGCCAAAGGTCCCCGTCCCGCCGGTTACCAACACCGTCTTTCCATTGAGAAAATCGGTCGAAATAGCCTTAGTAGTCTTGATCATAGGCGCGCAGTACGGTAACACATATGGCCTTATAACACAAGGACTTCAGATTAAGTTACCCGCGCTCTGTATCAGAAAAAAGAGCCTTTCGCGGGGACGAGCCCACGTTCCTTTAGCAGGGCGAGGAGATCGAAGAGAAGGTAGTCGTTATACTTGCGCGCAACAAGCTGCAGTCCGAACGGAAGGTTGCCAGGCGAGAGGAAGACGGGCGCGGAAATGACCGGTAGATGGGTCAAGGTCCACATAAGTGCGGGGTCGGGGAGCTCGACCACGTCACGCGGGGGTGCTTCGCCTGAAGTGCTCAAGCAGATGATAGCGTCAAGGCCGCTCATGAACGCATCCATGTCACGAATCATTCCGCTCTGGTGCTCCAGCGCCGACGCGAACGCTTCGGGCGAGATTTTCTTCCCCTTCTCTATCATGCTCTTCATGACAAGCGAGATCTTCTCGTCGTGCGAGTATTCGTGCTGGAAGTAGTAGGAAAGAGATTTGTCATAGATAGTAGCGTGTGTCTCATGGGTCGCGGCCATAGACGCGGGGAGCTCCGGCTCAAAGACCTCGAATCCCGGTTCTTTTGAGAGACGCTCCGCGAACGTCTGTATAGCCTGCTTTGCATACTCTGGCGCGCTCTGCCAGGTATGTGTGCGCACGAACGCGACTTTCCATGGCCGGCCGGCCGGCTTGCTTTGTCGCGCCTTGTCGGAGAATGCCGCGTGACTTATCGGATAGTTGAGGCCCGAGATCTTCATCGAATCGAACATGCGCCGCAGGTCCTCGCCAAAGACAGTAAAGAACCCGAGCGAGTCGAGACTGTCGGTGGTTTTAAGCATCCCCGTGCGCGGGATGGTGCCAAAGGAGGGCTTGCAAGCGTACACGCCACAGAAGCTCGCCGGCCGGATGATGGAACCGGCCGTTTGCGTGCCGGTCGCGGCGGGGACCATACCGAGCGCCACCGCGACCGCCGAGCCGCTCGAGGACGTTCCGGGCGTCTTGGTTTTGTCGTAGGGGTTTAACGTCTTATCGAGCGCGTGGACTGCGAACTCGGCTGTTACTGTTTTGCCGACGACGAGCGCACCCTGCCGCTTAAGATTGTAGACCGCGCGCGCGTCGTTGCCGGGGGTAAAATCCTTCCATAGCGCGCTCCCCATCTGCGTGGGAAACTCGGTGGTGTTGTATATATCTTTGACACCGATAGGGATATGCGGCAGGAGCCCTTGCGCGGCGGGCGTACCCTTCAGTCGCTCCGGTAAGGCGCTATCCGCGCTTACCACCCATGCGCCGTACTCCTCTCCTTCTTTTATATTATCGAGGGCCGCTGCGGCCATGTCGGCCGCACTAAGCTCGCCACGCGCCACACGCGCGCTAAGCTCCCCTATCGAGTGTTCTACAAAAAGCTTATTCATGGCGCCGGTCGAATTTTTCTATGAGTTGCTCGGGGAACGGCATAATACGCTCGGCATTCTTGTGACTTTTCGGGTGGACGGGGATGTCGACTCCCTGCAGCTGCGGCAGACGCTTCTTTTTCATCGTCTCAAAAAATTCCTCTTCGGTGGAGCCGGTGATTTTGAGATAATAGTCCAGCGCCTCGGGTCGCTCCGGATCGTGCTTGCGGATAAGGGCGAAACCTTCCTCGCGCGTTAAGAGTCCGTTGCGCACGTCGGTGGAGGCCTGCATAGTGGCACGCCCGAACCCGCGCTTGAGGTAACAGGAAAAATCGTGCATGCCCGACATGATGTCTTCGACGCTCTTGTAACGCTTGTAGGTATTTTCCATTTCGGTCTGCTTCCAACCGTAGGTCTCTTCCAAAAATTCGGTCTGCCGCTCGTCGTCCCAAAATATAAAGTCCCCGAGATGTATCCCCCACACGCCCGCCGCGTCTATCTCCGCCTGGCTTGGCACCTCAAACGGGTAGAGGTCGCGCGCGGTCACGTCCCCGCCCGCCATTTTCTCCGGCGGTATCTTGGCCGACTGCGTGAGGAAATAATCCCGGTCAAAGGTATTGAGCTGCTCGGTATAGGAAGAGCGGCCGGAGGACTCCGCGTCCCCC
>SICK01000023.1 GCA_009691465.1 Candidatus Kaiserbacteria bacterium
AGGAGGCTGGCGTGGGCGCGCACTGATGGGGTCAGAGTTGCGCGGCAAGACGCTTGGGCTTGTGGGCTGCGGCAACGTGGGCCGGCTTATTGCGCACAAACTCTCCGCGTGGGAACTCGCCGGCTGTATCGGATACGACCCCTATCTTACGCACGAACAGCTTGCCGCATCCGGCATACGCAAGGTCGAGCTTGCAGAGTTGTGGGACACTGCCGATATCATTTCGCTCCACTTACCACTGACCCCAGAGACCAAGCACAGCGTCGGTGCGGAGGAGTTTGCCCGGATGAAGCAGGGGGCCCTGCTTATCAACGCCGCACGCGGGGGAGTCGTCGACGAAGCCGCGCTTGAGGAGGCACTCAAAAGCGGCAAGCTCTGCGGCGCTATCCTCGACGTGTTTGAGGACGAGCCAAAGGTGCCCACCGGGCTCCTGTCGCTCCCCAATGTGCTCCTGACGCCGCATATCGCCGGCTACACCCATGAGGCCGACAAGGAGGTCTCGCTCAATCCGGTGCGGGAGTTCCTCCGTAGGATTGCAGTGCAGTAATATGGTATAGTCTCTCGCGTATGTCATATATTACGTATTTGCGCTGGGGCGCTATTTCGGCATTATTTCTCGCGTTGTTTGTCCCTTTTGTAGTCGCCAGCGGCACGTGGGGCGCGCCCAACCTTTTCTTCCCCTACATCACCGGCAAAAACTTTGCTTTTCGTATCCTCGTCGAGCTTGCGGTACTGTGCTATGTCCTCCTTGCCCTGCGAGAGCCCAAGTACCGTCCGCGCTCCTCGCTTATCATGTACTCGGCGCTGGCGTTTGTAGTGTGGATGGCCGTCGCCACGGTTTTTTCGGTTGATCCGGTTAAAAGTTTTTGGAGCAACTTCGAGCGCATGGAGGGTTATATCGGCCTGCTGCACTTCTTTGCATGGTTTGTCGTAACGGGTGCGGTGCTCACCGCCGAGCGCCTGTGGGACCGGTTTATCAACACGTCGATTACGGTGGCCGCGGCACAGAGCCTCTGGGCCTTTATGCAGTTTTTGGGGTATGCCACCATCAGTACCCAGAGCGGCGCGCGTGCGGACACCACCTTCGGCAACGCTATATACCTCGCCGTCTTTCTACTCATCAACGTCTTTTTGACGCTGTATATGCTTGCCCGTCTTGAGAAGGGGCCCCACAGCAACAAAACGACACTCCAGGCGCTCTACGGGGTTGCGCTGGTTCTGCAGGTCGCGGGTATCTTCTTTACCGAGACGCGCGGCGCGATACTGGGCTTGGCCGTTGGCCTCGTCGTGGGGGCGTTCTACCTTTTGTTTTTTGCCCGCGGCAAAGAGTCGCGCACCTTGCGCCGCATCGCCCTGGGCGCGGTGGGGGTGGTGCTCGTTATCGCCGGCGGCATCTATGTCGCGCGCGACACCGCCTTTGTCAAAGAGAGCCCGGTCCTTCGCCGCGTCGCCTCTCTCTCACTTACCGAGACCACGGTGGTATCGCGCCTCAAATACATTTGGCCTATGGCAATCAGCGGAGGGCTCGAGAAACCCCTGACCGGTTGGGGGCAAGAAAACTTCAACTTTGTCTTCAATGCAAAGTACGACCCGGGCATGTACAACCAGGAGCAGTGGTTTGACCGCGCACACAACCAGTTCCTCGACTGGCTCATTGCGGGGGGCATCCCAGCGTTCTTGCTCTACACCTCGCTGTACGTGCTGGCGTTGCTCGCCGTGTGGCGGTCGCGCGACAAACTCTCCTTGGGAGAGCAGGCGGCGCTGGTGGGACTTTTGGCGGGGTATGCGTTTAACAACAGCTTTGTCTTCGACAACCTTGTCTCGGGCATCTACTTCTTTGCACTCCTTGCCTATCTGCACTCGCTGACGCGTCGAGAACTGCCCCGCTTCGTGTGGTACTCGCGCCCGCTCGGCGAGCACGCGCTTGCGATAGTGGCTCCGGTCGTGATTGGTATCGGGCTCCTTGGTGCGTGGTCGTTTAATGGTCCGGGGTTGGTGCGCGCCAGCACGCTCGTGACGGCGCTCCAAAACCAGGAGGCCGGCACCAACAGCGCAGGGCTGGTGGTAGGGGTACCTAAAGATCCCAAAAAACAGCTCGCCCAGTTTAACGACACCATCAACGCGCCGCTGTGGCCGGGCACGGCGCTTGGCCGGCAGGAGGCGGTGGAACAGCTTCTGCAATTTGCTACCAACATCGCACCCCAAGGCTCGCTTAATCCGGCCGTCCGGCAGGACATCTACGGCGTTACGCATGCGGCTATCACGACGCTCCTACACGACCGGCCCGGCGATGCGCGGCTGGAGCTTTTTGCCGCAACGTTCTACGGCCCGTACGGACAGGCGGCCTTGTCGCTCGAGCATATGCGCGCGGCGCTCGCCCTTTCCCCGCGCAAGCAACAGATCCTTATCCAAGAGGGACTCACACTCCTGCAGGCGGGGAGCGCGGCAGAGGCACTCGTGCCGCTGAAGCAATCATTTGACTCTGCGCCCGGATATGACGCGGCACGCTACTACTATGCGGCGGGGCTCTACTACGCCAAGCAGTCTGCGGCCGCGGATGCCCTGCTTATGGAGCGCTACGGCACCACCGTGGTCGACAACCCCCAGCTCTTGCAGGTGTTTATGGCCCTCAAAATATACGACCGCGCCATCGCCATCTGGTTAGAGCGTGTCGCTGCAGCACCCAAAGACGCCGATGTACGGCTCGGGCTCGCCTCGGTGTACTTTGCCGCGGGTGACCGGGCAAGGACCGTCGCCGTCCTGCGCGAGGTCGTCAAGCTTTCTCCCAAGGACGCCGCCCAAATCGAGCAGCTTATCAAGCAGATTGAAGACGGCACGCTGAAGCCCTAGTAGTTATGCAGGCGGAAGCAAATGTCCCGCTTGCTCCCCTGACCACGTTTGGGTTGGGAGGGCCGGCGCGCCGGTTGATACGCATAAAAACGGTGGAGGCATTGCAGGAGTCCCTCGACTACGCCCGGGACCACAAGCTAGCTACGCTGATGTTGGGCGGCGGCTCAAATATGCTCGTCGATGACGCCGGATTTGATGGATTGGTCATAAAAATAGAACTGATGGGGGTGGAGCGCGAAGGGGATATGTTGATTGCCGGGGCCGGCGAGAGTTGGGACACCCTGGTCGAACGCGCGGTTGCAGAAGGGTTGTGGGGGATAGAAAATCTCTCCGGCATCCCCGGTACTGTCGGTGCCGCTCCGGTACAAAACATAGGCGCATACGGTGCAGAACTCAAAGACACTCTTGCGTGGGTGGAAATTTTTGATAGCAAACAGGGGACGGTCGCGCGTCTTGCCAACGAGGAGTGCGGCTTCGGCTACCGGAGTAGCCGGTTTAAGCGCGAAGGAGGGGTCGTGGTCCTGCGGGCAGCTTTCAGACTCAACAAAAACGGCGCCCCCAATACTACGTACAAGGATTTGGCCGGGTCGGAAAGCAACACACTCGCCGAAATCCGGCAGAAAGTGCTTGCTATTAGGTCACAAAAGTTCCCCGACCTCTCACGAGAGGGTACCGCGGGGTCATTTTTTCTTAATCCGGTGGTTTCTGCGGAAAAAGCGGCACAGCTTGCGGCGCAGTACGGAGAGATGCCGCAGTACGCGGTAGAAGGAGGCACCAAACTCTCGATGGCGTGGCTCTTGGACCACGCACTCGGAGTAAAAGGCATGGCGGTGGGCGGTGCGCGCTTATATGAGCGCCAGCCGCTGGTGATTGTTGCATCGCGCACCGCGCGCAGCGCGGACGTGCAGGAGCTCGCCGAAAAAATAAAAGCGCTCGCCAAAGAAAAGTTGTATCTCGAGATAGAAGAAGAAGTAAGAATCATTTCTTAACGTGGTGGACAGAAAGTTATCCACAGTACGGAATTATTTTTCATTGTATATGCACGGATAGGTTGCGATACTAGATACAGAGCATCGATGAAGTGATGCTGCTGCGTCCTAGGTCGCAGTTGCAATCACGGTCGAACGATGCCTAGCCCAATCTGCGACTGTCGAAGTTGCAAAACAATGGCAAAGAAAAAGAAGAAAGCAGCCAAGAAGAAGAAGCGCTAAGGCGCCCCTGTTGCCGCACTATTGCCGCAACAGTGATCCTCTTGAAGGAAAAACCGCTGATATGTTCGGCGGTTTTTTCTGTATAAATATGGTACTATCCACGACATGTTTTCGCTCCGTAGCCTCTTCGGGGACCCGGCCCAAAAGATCATGTCACAAAGCCACGCGGTGGTAGATGCGGTCAATGGGTTTGCCCCCGCGTACGAGGCGCTCTCGGACGCCGAGCTTCAGGATAAGACCCGTCTATTCCGCGAGCGCCTGGCGGCTCAAGAAGTTGAATCGACCCTCCTGCCGGAGGCGTTTGCCGCCGTCCGGGAGGCGGCGCGCCGGACGGTGAAGCTACGTCACTTCGACGTACAGCTGGTCGGCGGGCTTGTACTCAACAATCGCGGCATCGCCGAGATGAAGACCGGCGAAGGTAAGACGCTGGTAGCAACGCTCCCGGCGTATCTCAACGCATTGCACGGCAAAGGCGTGCACGTGGTCACGGTCAACGACTACTTGGCCCGCAGAGATGCGGTATGGATGGGGCAGATCTATGCGGCCCTCGGGATGTCGGTAGGCGTCATCAACCAAGATGCCTCGTACCGCTATGACGCAGGCCACGTCGAGGAGGATGCCGCACGCGACGCGGAAGGGAGCTTTAAAATATTTTACGACTTTTTGCGCCCGTGCACCCGCAGAGAGGCCTATGAGGCTGACATCACGTACGGCACCAACTCGGAGTTTGGGTTCGACTACCTGCGCGACAATATCAGCTACAGCGAGCGGGAGCTGCGTCAGCGCGGGCACTACTTTGCTATCGTGGACGAAATAGACTCTATCCTTATCGACGAGGCACGCACGCCGCTCATTATCTCGGCACCGGCGGCAGAGTCCGACGACTTGTACCGCGTGATGACCCGGGTGGCCGCCTCGCTCCAGCAGGAGAGCGACTACACCGTGGATGAAAAGCGCAAGGCCATACAGCTGACCGACGCCGGGATTGATAAGGCCGAGAAGGCGCTCGGCATAGCAAACATCTATACCGAGGGGGGCATCAAGTACGTGCATCACCTTGAGACTGCCGTACGTGCCAAAGCCCTGTTTCATAAGGACAAGGAGTACGTGGTCAAAGGGGGCGAGGTCGTTATTGTCGATGAGTTTACCGGCCGGCTCCAGCCCGGTCGGCGCTGGTCGGAGGGCCTGCACCAGGCCATCGAGTCCAAAGAGGGCGTGTCGGTGCAGAAGGAAAGCCGGACTTTTGCCTCGATTACGTACCAAAACTACTTTCGTCTGTACGACAAACTATCCGGTATGACGGGTACGGCAAAAACCTCTAGCGAAGAATTTTACAAAGTCTACGGGCTCGAGGTTATTGAGGTGCCCACCAACAGAGCAGTCGTCCGCAAAGACGGCAACGACCTTATCTTTCAGACCGAAGGGGGAAAATTTAAGGCGCTGGCACGCGAGGTTAAAAAACTCCATCAAAAAGGCCAGCCCGTGCTGATAGGCACCGTCTCGATAGAAAAGAACGAGCGCCTAAGCAATTACTTGCGAAGCGAGGGTGTCCCGCACGAGATGCTCAATGCCAAAAACCACGAGCGCGAGGGAGAGATAGTCGCCTCGGCGGGAGCCCGAGGTCGTGTTACGGTCGCCACCAACATGGCGGGCCGCGGTGTGGACATAAAACTCGGCGGTGCGCTTGCAAGCAAAGAGCAGTACGAAGAAGTCAAAAGCCTCGGTGGCCTGTTTGTGGTCGGGACCGAGCGCCACGAGGCGCGGCGCATCGACAACCAGCTGCGCGGCAGAAGCGGCCGGCAGGGCGACCCGGGCGAGACGCGTTTTTTTGTGTCGCTCGAAGACACGTTGATGCGCATCTTTGCGCCGGAGTCTATCAAAGGACTGATGGGCCGTTTTGGTATCCCGGAGGATGAGCCGATAGAAAATCGGTTGGTGTCGCGTGCGCTCGAAAGTGCGCAGACAAAAATAGAAGGATTTAACTTTGATGCGCGCAAACAAGTGCTCGAGTTCGACAACGTGCTCGACAAACAGCGTCGTGCCACGTATGAGCGCCGGCGCAAGATATTGACCGGCAAACCGGAGGAGGTTGCCGCAGTGCTGGCGGAATTGGCGGGGGAGAGCGAGGAAGCTACGGCGCTGCTGGCCAAAAAAGAGGAGGAGCTTGGGACCGAGCAATTTCTGAACGCCGCGCGCGGCACTATGTTGCAGACGCTCGACTTGCTGTGGGTGGAGCACCTTGAGTCGATGGAGTACCTGCGCGGCAGTGTAAACCTGCGGGCGTACGGCCAGCGAGACCCGCTGACCGAGTATCGCCGCGAGGGCACCCGCATATATAAAGAGTTGGAAGACACCTTCCGTGGGAATGTGTTCGAGATGCTTGAGCGGCTTTCTAAAGACGGCCCACCAAGTAGCGCCGCGACCCCGCCGCCGCAAGTCATCAACCTCGCTCCGCCGGGCGAAGCGCTGGGCCGGAATGACCCGTGCCCTTGCGGAAGCGGCAAAAAGTGGAAAGCCTGCGGCCTCAAGAATACCGAAGAGCACCGGGCCAATCTGGCGAAGAAGTAATACGGTAGAATAAGGGGATGCTGGATGTGCCGCTCTTGGTCGGGGCCTTTGTCGCGGGGATGCTGATGTTTCTTGCTCCGTGTACGCTCCCAATCGTGCCCGGATACCTCGCCTTTATTGCCGGTATCCCGCTCTCGGCTTTGAGCAACCCCGCCGCCAAGAAGAGCGCCCGGCGCGCGGTGCTGCGCAACGCGCTTGCTTTTGTCATCGGGTTTTCGGTCATCTTTATTACGCTAGGGGCAAGCGCGGGGCTCGTGGGCTTTGTCGCCGGACCCTGGCGCTATGCACTGGCAAAGTTCGGAGGCGTGATGATTATCCTCTTCGGGCTCACTATGCTGGGGTTTGTCCCTGCCCCATTTCTCTCCCGCGAGCGGCACCTGCGCCTGCCGCGCTTTCTGGTGATGGGGCACCTTTCAAGCTCGGCGCTCATCGGGGCGCTTTTTGCCTTGGGGTGGAGCCCATGCATCGGGCCGATACTGGGTACGGTGTTGCTCATTGCCTCCAGCTCCTCGACCGCGCTGTATGGCGCACTGCTACTGGCGGTCTTCTCGCTCGGGCTTGGGGTGCCGTTTTTACTCTGCGCGCTGCTGGTAAACGAGACTACCCAATTTCTCTCCAAGCTCGACGGCTTTGTCCGGGTACTGACGCTGGTCGGCGGCATCGGGCTCATCGTCACCGGAGTACTTATGGTCTCGGGTTTGATGGATTCCTTCATTGCCGACGGATATGCATTCTTCCACCAATGGGGCTATGACGCATTGCTCGACTACCTGTAGCGTAGTAGGATAGCCCTATGTCATGGTGGGCAATCCTTATACTGGTGGTCGTCGGATTTTTGATTTTTAAATTTCTGGTCAAACCCTTCTTAAAAATAGTGGCGTTCGCGGCGCTCGCGCTCGCGGTATACTTTTTGTTCTTCCACCCTTTTTAAATTTAAAAAAATATTTAAATATTTTTTATGGCTCTTGTTGATGAACTTAATATACTCGCGCGGGCGGGGAAGGGGGGTGATGGCGTC
>SICK01000024.1 GCA_009691465.1 Candidatus Kaiserbacteria bacterium
AGTTGGGCATTAGCCTTGTGGTAGCGCAAGCTTTTTGGAAGAAAGCATATATACAGCCATACAAGGCTCTGGCCAAAAAGCACAAGATCAAAATTTTTATCTACCAACTCGAGGCACCGCGCGATGTGCTACTCAAGCGAATTGCGAAGCGGCCTATGCCTGAGGGAGCCAAATTTATGCCGATGAGCCGCACATTGCGTAACCTAAGGGTGTGGAAGCAAAATCGATACACCGCCGGTAAACTTTTTGATACGAGTAAAATGAGCGCTCAAAAAGTTGCCACCGCAATTTTGAAAGATATAAAATAAACCTATGGCAACGATAGAAAAGAAGATTTTACCGGAGTACTTTGACGCCGTTGCCTCAGGCAAGAAGAAGTTCGAGCTGCGGATGAACGAGTTCGAGGCCAAGGAAGGGGACACCTTTTTGATGCGCGAGTGGGACCCGGTCAAAAAGGAGTACACCGGCCGGCAGTTGGAAAAAAAGATAACCTATGCGCGGGTGTTCAAAATAGACGAACTCTACTGGCCGGTCGAAGAAATTATGCAAAAAGGCCTCCTCATCCTCTCCCTTGAGTAATATCAAGGACAGTCCTCCATATTTTATCGACGCGCATCTGTATACCGCTATTAATGATTTTAAACAACTCTAGCAAGGACTGTCCTTGATATTTTTATGAGAGGGGACCCTATACCACCACTGCCCGCGGATGCTCCAAAGCCGGGAGAGATTTTTAGGCATTACAAAGGTGACCAATACAGAGTGGTGCTGCTTGCCGAGCACTCAAACGAAAACGAGTGGATGGTTGTGTATGAGCCGATGTATCCAAACCCGGATGCACCGTATTTTACCCGGCCGCTGCGCGAGTGGCGCGAGGTGGTGGACCTGCCTGCCGGCGGGCAGGGTGGGGAGGGGCAGAAAGTTGAACGGTTTGTAAAAGTGTAAAAATTTGATAGGGTAACTGCAGACGACGGAATTCGAGAGAATGGAGGAATAAGTGGCTACTGAAAAGAGCAATCCGAACTACGCACGACGGACTTTGCGGACCGACCGGCCGTACCACCCCGACCCGCGCAGGGTTACCGGTGGGGATGTTGTGGCGCTGCAGGTCAACCGAGAGCACGCCGAGCTCGAGCAGTATAGTGCGCAGCGGCTCGACCGCCGGCACATATTGCAGGTGGTCAAACACATGCCCACCATACGCGCTGCGCGCAAGGCCGGTCGGGAGACGAAGCGCATCCCCCGGGATGTTCTCGTGACCGTTTGGCAATTGTGTCTCGTCTGACCCGCCCACCCGGCGGGTTTTTTCTTTTCGAATCTGCCCGCGCTATCTCATTGGGGTTCATGTAAGAATCACGCACCCCGTGCGTATATATAGACATGGCGAGGATATACAGACATATGACGCGGCAGGCGGAGGTCTTGTTGGTGATCTGCTTGGCGCTCGTGGTGGTAGTCCTCTACTCGCTGTGGGGAGCGAGCATTTTGCACTAAATTTCTACGGTACAATAGGGAGCATGGCGGAGAGCTCTTTTCTTAATCCGGGGCGCACCCTTGTTGCGGCCCATGTTGAGGACGGTATGCGCGTGGCCGACTTCGGGTCGGGCTCGGGCTTTTTTACCCGTGCAGCCGCGCGGTTGGTCGGGGGCAAGGGGTTGGTGTGGGCCGTCGACGCGCACCAAGACATGCTCTCTCGCGTCAAAAATCTTTCTTTGCAAGAGGGCCTGCACAACGTCGAGGTGGTCCACGGGGACATAGAGCGGCCAAAGGGCAGCCACTTGCCTGACAGCAATTTTGACCTGGTTATTATCGCCAACGTGCTCTTTTCGGCCGAGCACAAAGACGTGCTGGCCAAAGAGGCCCACCGCATCTTGCACAAAGGCGGCCGGGCACTCGTGGTCGACTGGAGCGACTCCTTTGGGGGTTTAGGGCCGCATCCAGACCATGTAGTCTCTGCACAGCACGCACGGACACTGTTTGAGCTCAACGGGTTCTCCTACCTGGGCGAGGTCCCCGCCGGCGAGTATCACTGGGGATTTTTGGTCAAGAAGCAATAACCTATGCGCAGTACCTCACTCTTTCAAATAATCATGACGACGGCTTTTGTCGGGTTTATTGTGCTTGGTATCGGCGTGTTTTCTATGTTTGGCGGTGCCTTTGGAGGCAAACAGATCGGCCCAGTACTGATCTGGGGCACGCAGAGCAGCCAGACCATGAGCCAGCTCTTGCAGGCGCTGCGTACTACCGACAGTGCTACCTTTCGGGAGGTCATGTATGTAGAAAAGGAGCCCGCTACCTACAAGGACGAACTGATCAACGCGATAGCAAGCGGCGTCGGCCCCGATCTTTTTTTGACCAGCGAGGCGCAGGTATCGCAGTTTAGCGACAAACTAATACTCATCCCGTACAACTCGGTGTCGCAGTCGGAGTTTGTATCGTCTTATATAGAAGAGGGCCAACTCTTTTTGACCCCGCAAGGCTCGCTGGCGCTGCCGTTTAGTGTCGACCCCTTGGTGATGTATTGGAACCGCGACCTCTTTGGCAGTGCGGGCATCGCCCAGCCGCCCGCGTACTGGAAGGACTTTCAAGAGCTTGCCCCCAAGATTACCGCGCTGGACCGCTCCAACAACGTGACCCGCAGTGCGGTGGCGCTGGGGCAGTGGCAAAACATCACCAACGCCAAAGCGATACTTTCGGCACTGTTCTTGCAAGTAGGAGACACCATAACCGCGCGCGCCGCAGACGGCAAACTGGTGTCCGTGTTTGGGCAAAAGACCGCTGCCCAGACCGGCAACGTGTCCGAGTCGGTCCTGCGCTTTTATACCGAGTTTTCTAACCCGGGCAAAACCACCTACTCGTGGAACCGCTCTCTGCCGCGCAGCAATGACGCTTTTGCCGCCGGACAGCTGGCGGTCTACTTTGGCTTTGCCAGTGAGTACAAGACCCTGGCGGCGCGCAACCCCAACCTGCGCATCGGCGTGTCTCTTTTGCCACAGTTCCAACTGCAGGGCGCCGGAGCGCAGATGACCTACGGCGCTATGACCGGCGTTTCCATTGCGCGCGGAACGCACAACCCGCAGGGTGCGCTCACCGTTGCTCAAAAATTGACCAGCCAAGCCGCTATCAGTGCCTGGGTGGGGATATCAGCTACTCCGCCGGTGCGCCGCGACGTGTCGGTAGACACCTCGTCGAGCGCATCGGGGGCAGTGTTCATACAGTCAGCGCTGATAGCGCGCGGCTGGCTGGACCCCAACCCCACCGGCAGCTCGGATGTGTTTAAAACGATGGTAGAATCGGTCTTGAGCGGCAGTAGGCAACCGGGGCAAGCAATATTCGAAGCCTCGAGCGACTTCCAGCAGCTCTTCCCCCAAGGATTTTAGTATGCGTACTTTTTTTATAGACCGACATATTGTTTTCGTGCTTATGACCGTGGCGTTGCTGATGATTGTAGCCTCGCCGTTTGAGGCGATGGCCCAATCAGGCACCAGCGGCACTCCGGAACCCTCCGGTATGAGCGGAACTCCGGCACCCTCGGGGACTTCGGGTAGTACTTTTATTAGGCTCGACAACCCCCTCGGCAACATCACCGGCTTCTGCGGATTTATGCAAAAACTGTTTGTTGCCGTAGGCACTATCGCGGTGCCTATTGCGGTACTCTTTTTGGTCTATGCGGGCTTTTTGTTTGTCTGGGCGCGGGGGAGCGTCGACGGGCTTACCAAGGCCAAAAATAATCTCTTCTACACCATACTCGGCATCGCCATCTTTTTTGCGGCATGGCTGTTGGCGTTGGCGATAGGCAATACGCTGGCCCAGTTCGGGGTCTCGGTCGTGGGCAACTGCCAATAATATGCTGGGTCCCAACGCAACACTGGCCACCGCAGTCACGAGTATCATATCGCTCATCAACTATCTTATGCCCCTGTTGGCTGGTATCGCACTCTTGGTATTTTTTTGGGGGATTATCCGCTACCTGTGGTCGGCGGGCGACAGCCACTCCAAGGTCAGTGGTCGCGAGGCCATTGTGTGGGGGTTGGTGGCGCTTTTTGTCATCTTTTCTCTCTGGGGGATACTGTCTTTGGCCTGCTCGAGCCTGGTAGGGAGCCCCACCTGCGGCCAGTCCGGGAGCGCCACCAACAACTACCTGCTGTAGCGCTATCCACAGTCCTCCAGTGCGGGGTAGGGAGGTCTGATAGACTTACAGAGTAGTTATTAATTCACCTCATATTTATATAATGTATGGCCGGTACCCTTACTCCGCTTAAGCAGTTCGTGCAGTCTCTTGGCGAAATAGTCAATATGCTCATCCCCATATTGATAGCCGTAGCGCTTATCGTATTCTTTTGGGGACTTATCCAGTACATCCGCCAGTCGGGTAAGGGCCATGAGGCAGGCAAGAAAATTATGATTGCGGGCTTGGTGTCGCTCTTTGTTATGGTGTCGGTTTGGGGCATAATTCGGCTCGCTCAAACTGCGCTTCTGGGTGGAAACGCAAACGACACCAACATCAACGCGCCGCGCTTCCCCAACTAATCGCTGTCTATGGTGACCAAATGCACCAACGGGACGGAGGCCTTGGTCAACTGTTTGGCGCAATACGTCATCAACCCGCTCCTGCTTTTGCTCTTTGCGATAGGGATGCTCGTGTTTGTGTACGGGACCGTGGAGTTTATGGCGGGCCTAAGCGAGCTCAACGACAAAAAAGAGGAAGGAAAGAAGCACATGCTGTGGGGTCTGGTGGGGATGTTCGTCATGGCGGCAGCCTACGCCATCGTCAAGCTCATCGCCAACACGGTAGGCACCAACATCCCACTGCGATAACCGTCTTAGATATAGAAAAAGCGCGCCCCGAGGGGCGCGCTTTGCGTTGTTGTCGCACGAAGAACTAGTATCGGAAGCCGAAGCCCACAAACCGCGAGGCATGGGCAGTCGGCGGCACTTGGTCGGTGGCTATCTTGCGATAGCGGAGGTTGGCGTTGCCGCCAACCGCCTGTACCGATTCGGTCCAGAAGTTGGGGAATGATCCACCCTCCGGACCGACCACCAACTCACCGGTGGGGCCGATCAACTTGACCTTGCCGGTGACCACCCCCCATTGGAGGAGGCACCGTGCCTGGAAGTTGATCACCACCGGCGGTCCGCCGGCAGGCAGTGGTAGTGCCTCGATCTCGCCGTTACAGCGAGGAGAGGTGACCTGCATCTGTGGAGGTGGCGGAGGAGGAGGGTTGTTTGCCAACTGCGTTGGCGGAGCATTCCACCAACCGACAAACTTCCACCCAACAACAGCAACCGCCACGATTACTCCCGCCCAGATGAGTGGCTTTACGAGAGTATTTGTCTTCATGACTTAGCTCCTCCGAGTAGAGATGCGGCATCGGCAAGCGGGTTGCCGCTTGACCGTACGATGTTCTCCTTGGCGCGGCCGCGATTGACCCGCACCCACTCCGCCGCCGTCTGGTAGCTGACGTAGCCTTCTTCGCCCGGGTTGATTACCGAGCCATCAGAACGTGTGTTGGCCTCGTCCCGATAAGCTTTTATCAGCCTCCGTTCCGTCTCGAAATCCGTTTCCTCGGCACCTCGCTGCTGCTTTTCGCGGGCAGACAGCTCGGCGTCTTCGGCTAACTTGCCTTCCGGCTGGACCTCAATGACGTTCATACGGCGGATACGGATGCCCAAACCGCGGACATCCGCCGGACCGTCTCGGAGGATAGAATCGAGGAAGTGCTCAATGTCCTCCTTTTCCAGGTCCTCGATCGGAGTAGCCGGGTCGATGACCCCATCCACCTCATACTTCGGTGTATCGGGGTTGTACGGATTGCGCACAGCCTTGCCGCTTATCCGTCTGACCTTCTCGGTCGGTTGCAAGCCGGTCACACGGGTGACCACCAGCGCCGACAGCATCTCTTTGGCCAGGGCCACTTCCTCCCAGGTTCTTTCAGCGGCGATCTCACGAATGGTCTCGCCAGTGATGTCCGAGAGGATGTTGTTTACCTTGGCCTCCATCCCCGCTTTGGTATATTGATTGAGACGTGCGGGGCTAGAGGTGTCGGGCTCCCAAGTCTTGCCCACTTTGACCGAGACTGATCCTCCGCTACGGCGTGGTGCCGGCGCAGGGGGAGTCGCGGCGCCGGAGGCAGGCGCAGGGGGAGTAACCGGGTCTGAACAGCGCACCCCTTTGAAGGTGGTGTCGCTGTTCTTGAGCGAGCAGTCAATCTCGACGAACGTCTCGAACGGCGCGGCAACGAATGCCAGCCGTTCTTTGACGATCTTATTCTGCCGCGTGCCCCAGAGTACGGGTATCCCCACGCTCGGCGGATTTGCCGGGATGGTGTACTCGGAGTATTTTGCCAGAGTAAGAGTCAAGCTAAAGATGATGAGACCAACGAACCAATGGCTGGTCCCCAGTATCACCAACAGTGCCAAAAGAAATAATCCGACCAGCACTTTTTCGGTGATGGTAGAGGACGCTATGGTTTTGAGCATGTGATGCTCCTTCCGTAGGTTTGTGTGAAGTTGTCGAAGACCGTACCCCGAAGGGCATAACTTTGGTCTGGAACTATTGTATCATATTTGGGGGCAAAAGTCAAGCAAAAAAGCCCTTAAAATTAGGGCTTTTTTGCCGCCTCATACTCCGGTGCCCCCGAGAGGACTCGAACCTCTAACCCTTGCGGGACTACGTCCTAAGCGTAGCGCGTATACCAATTCCGCCACGGGGGCATGTGTGCCGGTGCGCCCACCTGGATTCGAACCAGGGACCATCTCCTTAAGAGGGAGTTGCTCTACCAACTGAGCTATGGGCGCGAGCGAGTCAGCTTCCTACGAACAAAAACAATTTACCACACTTTATAAAATCTTTCCTCTCACAAACCGGTAGAGCACCGGCGGGTACGCGATATAGCTCCAACCGAAGTGCGATTTAAATTCTGAAAATCCTTTCCAACTTTTTGGCTTGCCCGGATACCAAAAGTTCGTGGTCACCACAAACCGCTGGCCTTGTTTCTGCGCTTCCAAAAACCAGTGATGCATGAGCGCGGTCGCGGCAAATATAGCGCGGCCCTCTTCGAGGATAAACGGTGCAAAGTGCGTCGATGCTTTGTAGGTGGGTGATGCTATCACCGCACTGCCCGCCACCACGTCTCCGGTCTTTATATCGCGCATTCCCCACAGGTCGGTGTGCGCCGCAACGTGCGCGAGCGCATATTTGCGCTCAAGGTCATACAATCGGCTCGCGCCGAAGTGTTTTGCGATGGTACTTTTTTTGTATGCCGCGGCGTACTCACCAAACGATATGCGTTCTATGGTGTGCGTATGCCCCGCGTGTTTTTCTTGCCACAGCGCGAGGTCCCGGCGCGCGTTTTTGTTCCAATCTTTGGTAACATCCCCGTCGAGTAGTTTAAAGCCGTCCACTTCGGGAGGTTTTTTAGACATCACAAACCAGCCCGGCGCCGACGTGGTGCGCGCGACGCGCCGCCAACTTACCAGCCGATTGTACGCCAGCGCTCCGCT
>SICK01000003.1 GCA_009691465.1 Candidatus Kaiserbacteria bacterium
GCCATCGATATCACGCGCGTCGTCGTCGACGCTATCGACCAAAAGTTCGGCAACACCGCGTTTATCCCTTCGGTCGAAGACATCCAGGACCTCGTCGAGATGGCGCTGATGGAGCGCAGCTATTTCGGGGTCGCCAAAGACTACATCATCTACCGCTACGAGCACACCAAAGCGCGGGAGGAAAAGCGTGCCGAAGTAGCCGAAAAAATAGAGGAAAACCAGCTCCTTATCGTCAAACGCGGCGGAGCGAGAGAGCACTTTAGCGAGGCAAAGCTCACCCGCACGCTTATCCGTGCGTGCGAGGGCTTTGAGCGCATCATCGACGTGCCGTCCGTCATCGGGCGTGTCACGCAGGAGATGTATGACGGCATCAAAACCAAGGACATCCACGATGTGCTCATCATGGTGGTGCGCTCGATGATTGAACGCGACCCGGCGTACAGTTTTGTGGCGGCGCGGCTGCTGCTGCAGCACATGTACCGCGAGGTTTTCGGCGAGGTAGAAGACTACGCAAAATTGGAAGAGGCCCAAAAGATGGCTTTTGCCCGCACCATCGCGCGGGGTGTGCAACTGGGGCAGTTTGACCAACGGATGATGGACTTCGACCTCCCCGCACTCGCCGAGTCGCTCGAGTTGCGGCGCGACCGCGACTTTAAATATCTGGGCCTCCAGACGCTCCAAGCAAACTATCTTTCTAAAGAGCACTCCGACCGCAAGTTGCTCGAGACCCCGCAGATATTCTGGATGCGGGTCGCCATGGGTTGTGCGCTGGTAGAGAAGACCCCGGAGGAGCGCCACCGCCACGCGGTCGAGTTCTACGAGGTGATGTCCAGCATGTACTACACGCCGTCTTCCCCGACGCTCTACCACGCCGGCCTCGCACTCCCCCAGCTTTCGTCCTGTTTCCTCTCCACCGTGCCGGACGACCTGCACGCTATTTTTGACGAGTTTAAAGACGGTGCACAACTGCTCAAGTACGCCGGCGGCCTCGGGATAGACTGGACCCCGGTGCGTGCTACCGGCTCGATGGTCAAAAAGACCGGCGTAGAAAGCCAGGGTGTCATCCCCTTTCTTAAAATCGCCAACGACGTCACCATATCAATCAACCGTTCGGGCCGCCGCCGCGGCGCCGCGGCGGTATACCTCGAGTACTGGCACCTCGATATAGAAGACTTCCTCGAGCTGCGCAAAAACACCGGCGACGAGCGAAGACGTGCCCATGACCTCAACACGGCGGTGTGGATACCCGACCTTTTTATGAAGCGCTTGCAGGAGGACGGCTACTGGACGCTGTTTAGCCCCTCCGACACGCCCGACCTCCACGAACTCTACGGCCGCAAGTTTGAAGCCGCATACCAAAAGTACGAACAGCAGGCCGAAGCAGGCACCTTGCCGCACCACAAGCGCATCCGCGCCGCCGACTTGTGGCGCAAGCACCTGACCATGCTGTTTGAGTCGGGTCACCCGTGGATCACCTGGAAGGACCCGTCCAACATCCGTTCCCCCCAGGACCACTGCGGCGTGGTGCACAGCAGCAACCTCTGCACCGAGATTACGCTCAACACGTCTGCCACCGAAACGGCCGTCTGCAACCTCGGTTCTATCAACATGTCGAGTTTTGTGCGTGATGGAGCCTTTGACCGCGAGCTGGTGGCGCGTGTAGTGCCGGTCGCGATGCGCATGCTCGACAACGTTATCGACGCCAACTACTACCCGACCACGAAGACACTCACTTCAAACATGAAGCACCGCCCGGTGGGGTTGGGTCTCCGCGGGCTTATGGATGCGCTCTACAAAATGAACATCAACTTTGACTCCGACGAAGCAGTGCGCTTCTCCGACGAGTCGATGGAGGCTATCAGCTATCACGCCATACTGTCTTCGGCCCTGCTCGCCAAAGAGCGCGGGACCTATGAGTCGTATAAAGGCTCCAAGTGGGACCGGGGCATCTTCCCCCAAGACACCATCGCACTCCTCGAGGCCGAGCGCGGGGTCAAAATAGACGTGCCGCGCCACGAGACGCTGGAGTGGCGCTTGGTGCGCGAGGCGGTGCGGCAGTGGGGCATGCGCAACTCCAACACCATGGCCAACGCGCCGACGGCTTCGACCGCCAACATCGCCGGCTGCTACCCGACCATCGAGCCCATCTACAAAAACATTTATGTAAAGTCCAACATGGCGGGTGACTTTATGATCGTCAACGAATTTTTGGTCGAGGACCTCAAAAAGCTGGGGCTCTGGAACGCCGATATGCTTGAGAAGATAAAGTTCTACGACGGCTCGGTACAAGAGATCATGGAGATCCCCCCGGCCCTGCGCGACAAATACAAAGAGGCGTTCGAAATAGAGCCGCAGTGGCTCATCAAGGCGGCCGCCTACCGCGGACGCTGGATAGACCAGTCGCAGTCGCTCAACCTCTTTTACAGCGGCACCTCCGGCAAAGTCCTCTCCGAAATCTACCAATACGCTTGGTCGTTGGGGCTCAAAACCACCTACTACCTGCGCACGATGGGCGCCAGCCGGATAGAAAAGTCCACGGTCAACATGGCCAAGTTCGGCACCACCACAAAAGCAGACGGCAGTAACTCATCCGTGGCGTCGAGTGTGATAGTGGAAGAGATGGTCGCCGTTGTGAGCCGCTCGGGGCTCGAGGCGTCGATGCAGTCGGTGCCCTCGCCGATGTCGGTGGGCGAGGTGGCGGCCATTGTCGAGGCCGAACAGGTGCGCGCCGGACAGATGGATCTTATAGAACTTGCTAAGAAAGCCCCTCTTGCCCCGCAGAGCCTTGGCGGCATGGGGGCGTATGAGTCAAAAGGTGTACCCCAGTTTGGCGAAAAGACCGTGATGCCCGTAGCCAACCGTGTAGAAATCGTGGGCGAAGTCTGCGAAAGCTGTAGCGCGTAGTAACCTATAAAAAATAAAAAGGCCCCGGTAGTGATAGGCTCGGGGCCTTTTAACTACGCGGGGCGCTTGAGGGGAGTCAGACTTGCTACCCGATGCTGCATCTGTCGGAACTCATCCTCGGAGCAGACATCTTGGAGTGCCGGATCGCGCGAGAACGGGTTCCGTTTGACCTCGGCGAAGTGGACCCCGAGCTCTCCCACACGGAACGTGTGGAGGACCCAGGGCGGGATAGTGAGCACCTGCGGTTGGCCGGCGAGCACTTCGACGTGCACCACGCGGGTTTTACCCCAGAGGTCCTCGAGCTCGACCCGTGCGCTCCCGAGGAAGAACAGGATCTGCTCGGGGTTTCTGTCGGGGTCGCCGGGGTTGTCCCCGCGGTGGCAGTGGCCGCCGCAGACCTCGCCCGGCAGCCGATAGTAGTAGGTAGACTGCGGGTTATCGAAGAGTATCCCCGGCCTCTGCTCTCCATAGGGAGCTTCCCACGGGCGGAACTCAAACGTCCGTCTCCCCCGTGCGTTGGTGGCGTTGGCAACCGGGAGCCTCGCAAGCACAACGTAACCCACACTTCCGGCAGTCGCCGGTGCTTTGTCAGACATTGGTCTATACCTTCTTGCTGGAACAGTTTACTGGTATACAAAATACCCTGCTACTTGGCGAGTGTCAATCCCTACCGCTGCCGCTAAAGCTGTTTTTTGGTATGCAGTTCCCTTGCCTATCTTCATGTAGGAGCGGCATAATGAGAGACCTATGGGAGTAATAAATGGAGGAGCCAGCACCGACCCGAACAAGATTTTGCCGATGAAGTATGCGTGGGCGCGCACGCACTACAAAAAGGGCGTGGCCAACAATTGGGTGCCCGAAGAGGTCTCGATGCAGCAGGACGTCGAACTCTGGAAGAAGCCGGGTGCACTAAGCGAGGACGAACGCCGCATGATTATGTGGAACCTCGGCTTCTTTTCTACCGCGGAGTCTTTGACCGCCAATAACATCGTGATGGCGATTTACCGCCATATCACCAACCCCGAGTGCCGCCAATACCTCCTGCGCCAGGCGTACGAGGAGGCCGTGCACACCGACACGTTTATCTACTCCTGCGACACGCTCGCGCTCGACCCGGAGGAAATCTACAACATGTACCAGACTATCCCCTCTATTAAAGAGAAGGACGATTTTGTGGTGGAGATGACCAAGTCGGTGTTCGACCCCAACTTCTCGACCGCCGGCACAGAGAACATCCAAAAGTTCGTCCACGACCTGGTGGGCTACTACGTTATCATGGAGGGCATCTTCTTTTATGCTGGGTTTGCGATGATGCTGAGCATGCTGCGCAAGAACCGGATGGTCGGCGTGGGCGAGCAGTTTCAATTTATTTTGCGGGATGAGTCGGTGCACCTCGCCTTCGGCGCCGACCTCATCAACACGATTGTGGCGGAGAACCCGGACATCTGGACGCCCGAGTTTAAAAAAGACCTGACCGAAAAGATAAAGCGCGGCGTCGAGCTCGAAAAGAAGTACGCCGACGACGCCATGCCGCGCGGTGTAGTGGGGCTTGCACCCGCCAGCGTAAAGCAGTACGTCGAGCACATCGCCGACCGCCGGCTGGAGCGCATCGGGCTGGAGCGCCAGTATCACAAAGACAACCCCTTCCCCTGGATGTCCGAGATCATGGATATGCCGAAAGAAAAAAACTTCTTCGAAACCCGCGTCACCGAGTACAAAACCGGAGAACTCGACTGGTAAGAAAAAACCCCGCCGAGGCGGGGTTCAGATACCGAAGAACTCGTTCGGCAGGCCGGTGCGGTTGCGGGCCTCGAACGTGAGACCGCGTGCTACGGCCGCCGCGCGGAAGAACTCGATCGTCGCCTCAACATGCAGCGCTTCGCACTCGAGCTCCAACTGCACAAAGGCATCGACGCACTCCAGCGCGGTGACTTTGAACCGCTGTGGCTTGATCGAGAAAAAATCCCCCATGACGAGGAATATTTCCAGCTTGAGCACCCCCAGCGTGCGCTGGCGGAGTCCCTGGTCTTCGAGTTCAAACGCGAACGGTGCCGGCTTGGCCCGTTCCAGAGCGACCACTCCCATAGCACATCCCTCCTCTGCTGTGCAAACTGGGCTAGTTATAGCAATTACTTGAGCGATTTGTCAACAGAATAATCCCCAACTTTGGTGCGCAGGATATGGAGCGCGAGTGCCGGGCACCCAAGCTCGACCCCCAACCCGTGGGCGATCGAGCGCGCATAGGTGCCGCTGGTGCACTCGATGTGCACGGTCGCTGCGGGGAAGCTGCGGTCCCCATCCTTTTTGAGATGCCGCTTCCAAAGCCGCAGGACCTCTTCTTGCCGAAAGTCGCCCGTCACGCGCGCGACCCCGTCTTCTATATAGTCGAGCAGCACTGCCTCCGGCACTTTGTACATCTTTTCGATATCGATGTGGTGGATGGTGACCGAGCGGCTCGGCATCACCAAAGCGCTCAAGGCATTGTTGCGCGCCCACTCAAACAGCGACTTGCCTTCCACCGTCTTGCTCGAGTACGGCGGATACTCCTGCTCAATGTGTCCTCTAAATTCGTTGAGCCCTTTTTGCACGGCCTCGCGTGTCACGGCGCTCGAGTCGCCGGTCTCCATCACGCGGCCCAAGACGTCGTACGTGTCGGTAGAAAATCCAAACAGTATGTCGAGCGTATATTCTTTCGACAGCTCCAAATACGCTTCCCGGCGTTTGTTGGCCGAGCCGACCAAGCAGAGCATCACCCCCTCGGCCATCGGGTCGAGCCGGCCGGCGTACGAGAGCACCTCGTGCTCGTAGTGGGGCTTTTGCACCCGCAACCTCTCCAGACGCTCGCGCGGCGTCTCGCCCAGTTGTTTGTATAAGTTAAGGACCGCTCCTGCCGTGCTCTTTTTGTTTCGGGCATCCATGTTCAGTAGTTCCGCCATTTCTGTTAGAATACCTGCATACTACCCGTATGTCCAAAAAACTGTCTACCGAGTCTTACAAAGGCGTGCGCGACTTCTATCCGGAGGATCAGGCCCTGCTCAACTATTTGTGTGCAACGATGCGCAGTGTCGTCGAGCGCGTCGGCTATGTCGAGTACCACGCGTCCATACTCGAGCCCTCGGAGCTGTATAAATCCAAAGGCGCCGACAACGAAGAGATCATCAACGACCAGTCGTACACGTTTACCGACCGCGGTGGCCGCGAGGTGACCCTGCGGCCCGAGATGACCCCCACCGTGGCGCGCATGGTCGCGGCGAGGCGCCGCGAGCTCGGATTCCCCCTGCGGCTCTACTCTATCCCCAACGTATTCCGCTACGAGCGGCCGCAGCGCGGGCGCCTGCGCGAGCACTGGCAACTCAACGTGGACTTGTTTGGCTCGCGCTCCGCGGCGGCTGACGCAGAAGTCATCGCGGTCGCGTACGGTTTGATGCTGGCGTTCGGCGCGCGCGAGAGCGACTTTGTCATCAAGGTCGGCAGTCGCACACACATCAACAGCATCGCACAGGATCACCGGCTGGACGATGCACAAACCAAAAAACTGCTGGGGCTCTTGGACCGCAAAGACAAAATATCTGAAACTGATTTTGATACGGGCCTGCGCGAGCTTGGGGTCAACAAGTCGGTGCTCTCGCCGAGCAACGTGCCGGAGGACATAGCAAAGATGCTCCAGGACTTCGGCGAGGCAGGCATCAACAATATCCTCTACGACCCCACCGTAGTGCGTGGTTTCGCCTACTATACTGGCACCGTGTTCGAGGTGTTTGACACGCACCCGGACAACAACCGTGCGCTCTTTGGCGGGGGCCGCTACGACAACCTGACTGCCCTGTTTGACGACGAAGCTCTGCCGGGGGTGGGCTTCGGCATGGGCGACGTGACCATCAAGGACTTTCTATCGGTGCGGGGCCTCCTGCCGCCCTATACGCCCTCTACACAGGTCTACCTGGCGGTAGTCGCCCCGGAGCTCGCTCTGCGCGCACAGACGCTTGCGGGGGCCCTGCGCCGGGCGGGGGTCAACGTGGCGGTCGACTTCGGCGAGAAAAAGCTCGGCGACCAGATTAAGACCGCCGGCAAGCACAAAATCCCCTGGCTCGTGGTGGTGGGCGAGGACGAGCTTGCTTCGGGGACTTTTAAGGTCAAAAATCTGGAGACGGGGGCCGAAGAGCCGGTGGCCGAAGCCGACCTCCCCGCCTATTTTAAAAAATGAAGCGCATTACCTTCGATATAGAAACGGAAGGCGACTTCCGGACTAACGGCGACTTTTCTAACCTCGAGGTGACGGTCGTCGGCGTGCATGACAGCGAGACCGGCACACTGAGCGCTTTTTATAAAGAAGAGTTGCCGAAGCTCTGGCCGGTTTTGGAGAGCGCGGACATCATCGTCGGTTACAACTCCGACCACTTCGACATCCCTATTTTGGCAAAATATTACGCCGGCGATCTCGGCAAAATAAAAAGCATCGACCTGCTGAAAGAAATCAAAAATGTTTTGGGCCGCCGATTGAAGCTCGACAATGTGGCCGGCGCAACATTGGGCCGCAATAAAACATCCGACGGGCTCGAGGCGGTCAAATGGTGGGCCCAAGGATTGAAGGAAAAGGTCCGCGACTACTGCCTCGCCGATGTGGCTATCACCAACGACCTCTACGAGTACGCGCGCAAGCACGGCAGCCTCAAATACCGCGACTACGACGGCGTCCGCGAAATCAAGCTGGACACCAGTGCGTGGGAAGAAATCGAAGACTCTCCTGCCCTGACCCACACCCTCCCATTTTGACTTGTCTTTTTAAACATTGGTATACTGGCCCCATATGAACTCAAATTACGTACTTCCCATTACTATCGTCGTTGCAGGGGCGTTGATCGCTGGTGCGGTATTTTTGGCCGGTAAAAGCGCAACACCGACGGGCGGGACCGACAAACCCATCACCGTACGCGAGTATACGGCGGGCGTAGACCACATCCTTGGCAACCCCAACGCGATGGTCAAAGTGGTCGAATATATGGACCTCGAGTGCCCACACTGCAAGACCTTTAACACAACGATGCACCAAATTATGAGCTACTACGGCAAGTCCGGCAACGTCGCTTGGGTACAGCGCGCCTTCCCGCTGACTACCATCCACACCAAGGCGCTCCAAGAAGCCCATGCCGCAGAATGCGCGGCAGACCAAGGGGGCGACACCGCGTACTTTGCCTACACCGACAAGGTGTTCGAAATAAGCCCCTCGGACAACGGGCTCGACCTCGCACAACTCCCCGTCATCGCCAAAGACATCGGGCTTGATGTAGCCAAGTTCAACACCTGCCAGAGCTCGGGCAAGTTCACCAAAAAAATCACCGCGAGCTACGACGAGGCCATCAAAGCGGGTGCGCAAGGAACACCCTTTACGCTCCTGATGGTCGGCAAGGACTCGATTGAGCTCTCCGGCAACCAGCCGTATGAGTCTATGCGCGCCGCTATCGACGCCGTCCTCTCGGACAGTGGTGCTTCTGCAACCCCTGCTGCCACCGGCACCACTACTACTCCGTAGCTAGAGCAACTAGTTGTCCGGCCTAAAGTGAGTGTCGGACTCTTCGCGCGGGAGGTTTATGCGGTAGATATCAAACGAGTTTTCGCCCTCAAACATGTCGGAGGGGTTGGGGAGAAATACTTTGGTGTTTGCGAGTGCGGCGGTAGCATCGCGCACCAGCCGGTTAAATATAATAAACTCTTCGCGGAAGGGGCGAAAGTCGATCACGTGCCGCCGCATCTGCGGCGCGCCGTCCGCGTTGCGCGATATCTTGCACTCGTGCACGATAAACCGCCGCACGGGTTTGTTAAACGTTTTTTTGACCGTGTAATAGTTGAAGATCGCCTGCAGCACAAAGAGCGCCTTGTCTCCTTTGTATGGACTAAACGCTGCCACAAATTTATGGTCCACAACGTCTACCCCGCGCACGTCGACGCCGCTTTGCACCACCAAGTCGGACACCGCTTTGATAGGGAGCGGCAAGCCCTCGACCGTTACCGTGGCCTTGACCTCGACCCCCAGCACCTTGTACTTGGGCGGCCGCGCGAGATAAAACTCGATGCCCTGCAAATATTCCCTCTCCATGCTCTGCCGCTTTGCCCGCCGCGCGGACGCAGTCTTTGCGCGGCCGAAGTTTATCTCAAACTCGGGCACGTCGCGCAAGTACGCGAGCCCCAACTCCACCGCCCCCTCTTTTGAAATCCCGCCGTAGTAGTGCTGCAAGGCCGTGTGCGCTGCGCGCCCCACGATGCCCGCCGGGGTCGAGGGCATGTCGTATACGAGCTCGACATAGCGTTTGTGCCACGCCAGCGGATTGCGCAAAAAAGCCATCAGAGAGGAGTGGCTCCAGTGCTGGATGGGGAGCTTAGTAGCTCTTGAGGCGACGCGCTTTGTCATGGGTGCGGATGCGCTCCAGTGCCTTGGCTTCTATCTGGCGGATGCGCTCGCGGGTGACGCCAAACTTCTTTCCTACCTCTTCAAGTGTGTGATAGATGCCGTCTTCGAGCCCGTGACGCAGCTTCAAAATCTCGCGCTCTTTCGGGGAGAGCTCATCCAAAATCTCGCGCAGCTGGTCGCCGAGGATGCGCCGTGACACCTCTTGGTCGGGGGAGAGTATCTTGTCGTCTTTTATAAAGTCGCCCAACACCGACTTGTCCTCGCCGTCGTCGGAGCCCACCGGGCTCTCGAGCGACACGGTGTCCTGGTCTATCTTTTCTATCTGGTAAATCTTTTCGACGTCAACGCCCATCTCGAGCGCCACCTCCTCGGCCAACGGGTCGCGGCCAAGGTCTTGCGCCAGGCGGCGGGACACCTGTTTGTATTTGGCAATGGTCTCGACCATGTGCACGGGGATGCGGATAGTGCGCGACTGGTCGGCCAGCGCGCGGGTGATAGCCTGCCGTATCCACCACGTGGCGTAGGTCGAAAATTTGAACCCTTTGGTAAAGTCGAACTTGTCCACGGCCTTAAAGAGCCCGAGGTTGCCTTCTTGGATCAAGTCCAGGAGTGTGAGGTCGGGCGAGCGGCCGACGTACTTTTTGGCGATAGAAACCACGAGGCGCAGGTTGGCACGCGCCAGCAGGTTGCGCGCCTCGTCGTCGCCCTCGGTAATACGCTTTGCCAGCTCGCGCTCCTCTACCCCGCTTAGGAGCGGATACTTGCCTATCTCGCGCAGGTACATTTGTATCGAGTCGTACTGGCTGTCCGAGCGCGAGTAGCCCTTTTCGGCTTCGGCCTCGGTCAAGTCGAGCATGCCGCCGCCTTCCAACACGTCTATATGTGCGGTCTGGAACTTGTCGTACAGTTCTTCGAGGAACATGACATCAGTCTCGATATTGGGAAAGGATTTGAGGATTTCGTCGTACGTGACAAAACCGCGTGTGCGCCCGCGCGCCATCAGCGCCTCGGCTTTTTTGTTTTGCTCGTCTATCCTCTTTTGCAGTTTTGGGCTGACCTTCGGCGCGGGGGCCGCTTTTTTGGCGGGCTTCTTTTTGGATTTGGGTGCCAACTTTGCCCGGCGCTTTTGAGCCGCCTTCTTAAACTTGGCCGACGCTCGGGTCGGCCCCCCGACCTTTTTGCGTCGGGGCTTAGTCTTTTTAGAAGCTTTCTTTTTGGCCATTATTGGTCAGTATTATATCACAAAAATTTCATTTTGAAACGCTCCTTTTCTTGCTGGCGGGCAATCTCCCCCAGCATATCCTCTGCTATAACCGCCTCGCTGGTATGCTCTCCCACCTCTGCATCAAAGCGGAAGCGCAGGCTTTCGGCCTGCGGCTGCAGCCGGCGCTCCAGCTCTGCAAGTACGTCAACGCCCACCAAGGACTCCAATTTTGTACGTTCTTGGCTCCAACCGAAGAGCACCATGCCTATCTTGCGCTCGAGCGGCGTCAAGTCCGATTCTAAACCCCTTTGCTGAATCTCCGATGAATCCCATGAGATAGGCCCGCCCACCATCTCACGGGACTGGGCTTTTACTTTACCGAGCTCGGTTCTGATAGCCGTTTCGGACACCCCCAATCGTCCGGCGATGAGCCGGAGATACTGCTCTTGTTCGATAGAACTGCCAACCGCCGCAACCAACGGAAGAACCGATACTTCGACTATTTTTGCATACGCGCGCGCATCGCGTGCCGCGGGGCGCAAAGCGTCGAGAAAGAACTCGACCGCCGTTTTGCTGGTGCGCACCGCTGCTTTAAGCAACTCCGGGTTCTCGCGCGCAAGGTCGGCAGGGTCCTTACCTTCGGGGAACACGGGCACTTTGACATCAAAACCTTGTGTCAGAGCCATATGGGCGGACTTCAATCCCGAGCGCAAGCCCGCCTGGTCGGCGTCGAGCGCGAGCACCAACCGCTTGCTCAACCTCCCCAAGAGCGATAAGTGTTCGGGGGTGAGCGCTGTGCCCGAGAGCGCCACGGCAAACGGGAGGCCCGATTGATGTGCGAGCACAAGGTCAAACTGCCCCTCGACCAATAAAATGCAATCGAGTTTACGGATGCTGGAACGCGCCCTATCAAGACCATACAATGTGCGCGACTTTTTAAACAGCAGCGTCTCGGGCGAGTTTACGTACTTGGCGGGTTCGCCATCGTCCCGCCCACCCGGGACCTTCTCAAAAAAGCGGCCCGATACGGCAATGGGTTTGCCCGCAACGTCAAATATAGGAAAGATAATACGCCCACGAAACCGGTCAAAGACCTCACCGGGGCGTTTTTCGGATTTGATACCAAAACCCGCTTCGACTATCTCGTCGGGACTTATGCCGAGCGAACGCAAGTGTTTCGAGAGACTCTCCCACTCGGCGGGCGCATAGCCGAGACACCAGTTTTTTATAGTGTCGTCATGTACGCCGCGGTTCTTCAAGTACTCCAGTACCTCTGTGCGTGCCGAAAGTACCTGTTCAAAAAAAGCGACCGCGGCCTCGCACACTTCGCGCAAGCGCTCCTCTTTTTCCTTCTCCTCCGGAGCGCGGGCCTTGCCCGACCGAGGCTCGAGCTTGATGCCGGCCTTTTCGGCCAGCTGCCGCAGGACGGTGACAAAGTCCGTCCCATCCATCTTCTGCACAAAACTAAAGACGTCTCCCCCCTCGCCACAACCAAAGCACTTGTAGGTCCCGCGCTCGGGGCTCACATGGAAGCTCGGCGTCCGCTCTTTGTGGAAAGGGCATTTGCCCGTCCAACTCCTGCCCGCCCGGCGCAGCGTCATATACTGCCCGACAATGTCGACGATGTTTATCCGGTCCTTGATTTGCTGTACCTCGTCGTCCATAGGGTCTATGGTAACAAAAACCCGAGGTTTTCACCTCGGAGTTTTTGTTTTCTAATATATGCGCTACTCTCCCCTGCTCATCGGCGGGCGGACGCGCTCGTCGGACAGCTCGCCCGCGACCGGCGCATACTTGTTGACCAACTTCTCTTTGACCGAGCCCTTGAAGCCCGTACCGGCGGGGATTAGGCGGCCCAAGATAACATTTTCTTTGAGCCCTTCAAGACGGTCAACCGCGCCGTAGATTGAGGCTTTGATAAGCATGCGGGTGGTGTTTTGGAAGGACGCGGCCGAGAGGAAGCTCTGGCGCGACAGCGACACGTCGAGGATGCCCATGACCAGCGGTTCGCTTGTCGCCGCCTCGGTGCCCGCCTCGACGGCACGCGCGCTGCCGAGCTCGACGTCGGCAAAGGGCGCGACGTCGCCCGGCGAGTAGTCGGTGCCGCCGCCCGCGGTGATCTTTACGCGGCTGAACATCTGCCGGATGATGACCTCGAGGTGCTTGGCCGAGATATTGGCGCCCTGGAGCTCATAGATCTTAACAATCTCCGAGATGATGTAGGCTTGGGCTTTTTCTTTGCCGGCATATTTGAAGAGCTCCGAGAGGTCGGCCGAACCGTCGGTGAGGAACTGGCCCTTCTCGACACGCTCACCCACTTTAACGAGCGGGATGCGACGCGGGTTGACCTCGTACTCGATGGTTTCTTTGGCTTTTTTGCCCGTTTTGACGTGTTCTATGTCGGGTGCGACGGTAATCATCTTTTCTCCCTGACCGTCGTCTTTGACCTCAACGACTTCGCCGCCCACCGTGGCGATGACCGCCGGGTTGCGGGGGGCGCGGCGCTCAAAGATTTCTTCGACGCGCGGCAGACCCTGCGTGATGTCGCCGCCGACCGATGCCGCACCGCCGGCGTGGAAGGTCCGCATGGTCAACTGGGTGCCCGGCTCGCCGATTGCTTGCGCGGCCACCGTGCCCACTGCCTCGCCCAAGGCGACCGACTTCATAGTGCCGAGGTCGGCACCGTAGCATTTGCCGCAAAGTCCGCGTGCCGATTTGCACGCCACCGGAGAGCGGACAAAGATGCCCGGAATTTCGAGCTCTTCGATGCGCTTGGCGTCGCCGCTCGTGATAAAGTGTCCTTTTTTGTACTCGGTGGTGCCGTTGTGTTCGACATCGCCGGCCAGGTAGCGGCCCTCGATGTTTTGCGCAAGGAAGGTGCCGATGCCCGAAGCGGACTCGCGACGGACCGTAAGACCCCCCTTGGTGTTACAGTCCTCTTCGGTGATGACGACATCCTGTGCGACGTCAAAGAGACGGCGCGTGAGGTAGCCTGCTTTTGCCGTGTTGAGCGCGGTGTCCGAGAGACCCTTGCGCGAGCCGTGCGTGGTGATGAAGTACTCGATGGGAGAAAGGCCTTCTTTCATCGACTTGGTGATGGGGAACTCAATGGCCTCGCCGGTCGGGCTTGAGATGAGCCCCTTCATGCCGGCCATCTGGGTCACCTGCGCCACCGAGCCGCGCGCGCCGGAGCGGAGCATATCGGATACCGAGCCGTTGACCGGCAAGGTGCCGGGCATCAACTTCTCTACCTCGGATTTGGCCGCGTGCCAGACCTCGATGTTCATGCGGTAGCGCTCTTCTTCGGAGAGCAGACCCTCCTGCCAGTGTTTGACTACCTCGTCTGATTTCTTTTGTGCGCGCTCCACAATCTCATCTTTTTCTTTCGGGATGCGGATATCATCGAGCGACCACGTGATGCCGGACTGGGTAACATAGCGGAACCCAAAGTTCTTGACCTTGTCGAGGATCTCGGGGATTTTCTCGAGACCGTAGCGGGCAATCAAGTCGTCGATGAGTTTTGCGAGGCTCTTTTTGTCTACCGGATAGTTGATGTACGGATAGTCGGAGGGGAACACCGTGTTGAAGAGCAGTCGGCCGACGGTGGTCTCGAAGAGTGCTCCGCCGAATTGTGCATATTTTTCTTTCTCGCTCGGGAGCACTTTTACCTTTGCCTGGAAGCCCACTGCGCGGTAGTCGTAGGCAAGAATCGCGGAGTTCGGCGATGAGAACGCCATCCCCTCGCCTTTCATACCCGCTACCTCCTTGGTCATCCAGTAGGCGCCCAAGAGGATGTCGAGTAGTTTGGAGGCGACCACCGGCTCACCGTTGCCGGGTTTAAGGATGTTTTTGGGAGCGGCCATAATCTCGCGCGCTTCGGCCTGGGCCTCCGGCGAGAGCGGCACGTGGACGGCCATCTGGTCGCCGTCGAAGTCGGCATTGAACGCCGGGCAGACCATCGGATGCAGTTGTATTGCGTTGCCTTCTATCAGTATCGGCTGGAAGGCCTGTATACCGAGGCGGTGCAGGGTCGGTGCGCGGTTGAGCAGCACATATTTGTCTTTGATGACGTCTTCAAGAATCGCCCAGACTTCCGGTACGCCTTCGTCGATGAGCCGGCCGGCGCCGCGGATGTTGTAGGCCAGCTCCTTCTCAAGCAGTTTGCCGATGACAAACGGGCGGAACAGCTCCAGCGCCATATGCTTGGGCAGACCGCATTGCGATAGTTTGAGTTCGGGGCCAACGACGATGACCGAGCGGCCCGAGTAGTCGACGCGCTTGCCGAGCAGGTTCTGGCGGAAGAGTCCGTGCTTGCCCTTGAGGTTGTCGGACAGCGATTTAAGCGGCCGCGTGCGCGCCTGGGTCGTTGCCGAGAAGGCGGCCCCGCCGTGGCGGATCGAGTTGTCCACCAGCGCGTCGATGGCCTCCTGCAAGATGCGCTTTTCGTTGCGCAAAATGACGTCCGGCGCGTGGATGTCGAGCAGTTTCTTGAGGCGGTTGTTGCGGTTGATGACGCGGCGGTACAGGTCGTTGGCGTCCGAGGTGGCGTGGCGGCCGCCGTCGAGCGCGACCATGGGTCGTAGGCCCGGCGGGATAACCGGGATGCGGGTCAAGAACATCCACTCGGGGCGCACGTTGGCGCGGACCATGCCCCGCAGGACCGAGAGGCGCTTGGAAAGCTTCTCGCGCTCCGCGGCACCGGCCTCGGGTATCGCAACCTCTATCTGCTTGACCATCTCTTTCAGGTTGAGGTTTTTGCAGAGGTTGTATATAGCCTCGGCCCCGATGCCCGCCTCGAACATCGCTCCGTACTTGATGGCGAAGCGGTGGTACTTGGGCTCGTCGAGCACCTTGCCCACCTCAATCGAGTCGATATCTTTTTTGGCCTCGAGGTAGAGCTCTTTCATCTTCTCCTTAGACTTCTCGTCCTCGAGTTTCTTTATTTTTGATTTGTACTCGGTTTCGAGCTCGCCGGAGATGCGGTCTTTTTCTTTCTGGTGGATGGTGTTGACGATGTAGCCGGCAAAGTAGACGACCTTCTCAAGATCGCCGCCCGAGATGCCCAGCACCATCGCAAGACGCGACGGGATTGCGCGCAAGAACCACACGTGCGCCACGGGGACCGCCAGGTCGACGTGTCCCATGCGCTCGCGGCGGACAATCGCGCGGGTAATCTCGACGCCGCACTTCTCACAGACAATGCCTTTGTAGCGGATGCCGCGGTACTTGCCGCAGTAACACTCGTAGTCGCGCTCGGGGCCGAAGATCTTTTCATCAAACAGAGAGTTTTTCTCGGGCCGCTGGGTGCGGTAGTTGATGGTTTCGGGCTTGGTGACCTCGCCGTGCGACCACTCCAAGATGCGCTCGGGGCTCGCGGGGCGGATGCGCACCGCATCAAAGTCACTGGCCTCGGCACCCGGCGTCTTGCGACCGCTTCGTACGGGAGAGCCGCTCTTCATCAGCTCAACATCGAGCGCCAACCCGCGCAGCGTGTGCAGGAGCACGTTAAACGATGCCGGAGCAAAGTGGTGCGTAATGCGCTCGCCGCGGACAATCGAGTCGAAGGCGGACGAGCGGCCGGTGATGTCGTCGGACTTGATAGTGAGCATCTCGCGCAGCGTGTAGGCGGCTCCGTAGCCCAAGAGCGCCCAGACTTCCATTTCGCCGAAGCGCTGTCCGCCACCCTGTGCCTTGCCGCCGAGCGGCTGCTGGGTGATAAGGCTGTACGGACCAATAGAGCGCATGTGGATCTTGTCCTCCACCATGTGATGGAGCTTGAGGATGTACATGTAGCCGACTGCGATGTCCTGCTCAAAGGCCTCGCCTGTGCGGCCGTCAAAGAGTTTCATCTTGCCGGACTCGTTAAAGCCCGCGGTTTTGAGCTCGGAGCGAATCTCACCCTCGGTCGCGCCTTGGAACGGCGGGCAGATTGCTTGGTAGTTGAGCGTGTTGGCGGCAAGTCCCAAGTGGAGCTCGAGGATTTGGCCGAGGTTCATGCGGCTCGGCACACCGAGCGGGGTCAAAATGACGTCGACCGGGCGGCCATCGGCCGTGTAGGGCATGTCCTCTTCGGGCAAGATGCGGGAGATGACGCCTTTGTTGCCGTGGCGGCCGGCGAGCTTGTCGCCGACCGAGACGACACGCAGCTGCGCTATCTCAATGTGGATGCGCTTGATGATGCCCGACTCGAGGCGGTGCCCCTGCTCTCGGGAAAATACTTTGACGCCGATGATGCGGCCGCGCTTGCCGTTCTCCATGCGCAGAGACGAGTCTTTAACATCGCGCGCCTTGTCGCCGAAGATAGAACGCAGGAGGCGCTCTTCAGGGGTAAGCTGCGTCTCGCCCTTGGGAGTAATCTTGCCCACCAAAATGTCGCCGGGGCGCACCTCCGAGCCCACCCGCACCACGCCGTCCTCGTCGAGGTTGCGGAGTTTTGTTTCAGAAACGTTGGGGATGTCGTGGGTGGTCTCCTCGGGCCCGAGCTTGGTGTCGCGCACGTTGCAGACAAACTCCTCGATGTGGATGGAAGAAAACTTGGAGTCCTTGACCATGCGCTCGGATATGATGATGGCGTCTTCGTAATTCGCCCCGCTCCAGCACATAAATGCCACGAGCGCGTTTTGGCCCAGTGCCAACTGGCCGCGGTCCGAGGTGGACATGTCGGCAAGGAGCCCGCCCTTCTTGACGCGGTCTCCGACCGACACCGAGGGGCGTTGGTGGAGTGAGGTAAAGCCGTTGGTACGTACAAAGTTGACCAGCGGGTACTCGGCCTCTTTGCCTTTGTCGTTTTTGACCTTGATGACACGGCCGTCGGCGTGGCTCACCGTACCTGCTTCTTTGGCATAGATAAGGCGGCCGGTGTCCTTGGCTGCACGCTCCTCCATGCCGGTGCCGACGAGCGGCGCCTCGGGCACGATGCAGGGTGTGGCTTGCTTCTGCATGTTGCTGCCCATCAATGCACGGTTGGCGTCGTCGTGCTCGAGGAACGGGATCATCGACGTCGCGATAGAGAAGGGTTGTTCGGGAGATACATCTATATATGCCACCTCGTTGCGGGGTACGCGTATAGGCGAGCCGCTCTGGCGGACTTCGACGACATCTTCGACGATGCGCTTTTTATCATCCAGCTTGGTGGCGCCGTGGGCGATGATCTGCTTTTCCTCCTCGGCGGCGTTCAGGTAGACGATTTCTTCGGTCACCACACCATTGGCGACGCGCGCGTACGGGGTCTCTATCATCCCGAACTCGTTGAGCCTTGCAAAGGTCGAGAGACGCAAAATAAGGCCGATGTTGGGGCCTTCGGGGGTGTGTATGGGGCAGAGGCGGCCGTAGTGCGACGGGTGGACGTCACGCACTTCGAACCCGGCTCGTTCTCGAGTTAGACCGCCCGGGCCGAGCGCCGAGAGCGTGCGCAGGTGCTCGAGCTCGGTCAGCGCGTTTTCCTGCTGCATAAACTGCGACAACTGGTTGGTGGTAAAAAATTCTTTGATGCGCGCTTGCAGCGGACGCGGGTTGACGAACTGCTGGGGCAAGGTCGCGTCGGCATCAATCGTCGACATGCGGTCCTGGATGTTGCGCTTCATATGGGTCAGGCCCACACGCAGGCGCGACTGCAACATTTCGCCGACGTAGCGCACGCGCCGCGACCCGAGGTGGTCGATGTTGTCCTCGACCGCTTCGGGGTCGTTCTCCAGCTTGAGCACGTGGTTGACGACCAACACGAGGTCATCGAGCGAGAGCGTCTTGCGCAGGAGCTCGGTCTCGTCGAGCGACTTGTTGAACCGCTGATTAAAGCGGTAGCGGCCCACGCGGGACAGGTCGTAACGCTCGGGAGAAAAGATAGAATTTATGTACTCACGCGCGTTGTTTGCTGTAGCAAGGTCGCCGTCGCGCAAGCGCTTGTGGATTTCGACGTACGCCTCGTCGACGGTCTTGGCCGGGTCCTTTTCAAGCGCGGCTTCTACCCACTTTTTGCCTTCTGCGGTTTTAGAAAAGAGCGACTGTATGTCCGAGTCGAAGGACGCCCCAAGGACACGGAGCAGAGAAGTGGCGGGGAACTTGCGCTTGCGGTCAATACGTACCGATATATCACCCAATGCGTCTGCCTCCATCTCTATCCAGGCCCCGCGCGCGGGGATAAGCTTGGCGCCGAAGTGGCGCTTGCCCTTGACCTCGTCGCTGGTAAAGAAGACACCGTAGGAGCGGGCGAGCTGCGGCACGATAACGCGCTCGACCCCGTTGATAACAAAGGTGCCGTGGCTGGTCATCACCGGCAGGTCGGCGAGGAATATTTCTTGCTCTTTCTCCGAGCCGGTTACTTTGTTCTTGAGCCGGATCTGCGCGCGGATGGGGATGTCGAGCGTGGCTTTGTTGGCCTTGGCGTAGTGCTCGTCATATTTGGGCTCGCCCAGTTCGATCTTTAAAAATTCGAGGTCAAACTTTTTGCCCGAGTAGTCCTTGATGGGCGTAAATTCTTTAAATGTTTCCCGAGCGCCTTTCTCCAGTATCCATTTATAGGAGTCGACTTGGGCGGCAACGAGGTTGGGGGTGTCTACCAGCGGGGCGCGGAACCGGGCGAATGTCTTTTTTTCACGCATAGTAATTTTGTATGAAGATTAATAAGCCGCACCACCCGCCCTAAACTCAATTAGTAATTTATGAGAGAACGCAAGGATCATGGCCTGTCCATGAAATCAAGTCTGTTGTGCACACTCACAAAACACGAAAAGAGGCGGGCGCATATAGCTCCCGTCCGCTTCTTATATGAAGCTCTAGGTTAATCCCTGCACTTCTTACTGTATCGAAACCGCCTATCCGATACACAATCGCCCCTTGCGGAGCCCCCGTTGGTTTCGCTAGCCAGTATAGCAGGTGGGCTTTGGCTGTCAAACCCCCTCTCCACACCCTTGCTAAATACCCCACACCATGTCAGAGTGTTTTTTAGACCGGTACCAATAGAAGGAGTAAAGAGACATGCCCCAATCAGGAGCGCTTTGCGGCATGGCGCCGCCGCTTGATATATCTCTGCGCGGCAACGTCCAGGCCTTTGAACTTAAGCATGGCAACCTACACACCGCATTTATGCTTGAGTCCGGCATGCAGATCACCATCGAAGAGATCCGCATGCAGGGCAACTGCGAGGGTGTGTTTGAAGCCGCGCGGTTCCGCTACGGCAACAAATACTATTGGGCGCCAACCGGCGAGCTCGCCAAATATTGCTTGGCCGTCACGACCTAGACCGGAGCACCCGCTCCGGTTTTTTTATATAAAAAACGCCGCGGAAATCCGCGGCGGCGATGAACAGAAGATGGTGGAGAAGAGCCGCTAGCCGGGCAGCGACACCGGGCGCGGACCGTCTTTATAGCCGGTGATGTACTCGGCCGGCACGGTCATGGTGACCGAGTTGGCGGAGCCGAGTTCGAAGACCACTTCCTGCTTGCCGGGCTCCTTGGCGGGTCCCAGCAGAAAGCCGGGCATGCCCTTCGGGATGGTAACCCTTCGCTGGACCTTGGAAATGTGGACCTTACCCACGCCCTCGATCGGGACCGCCGCTTCAATCAGTTTGATCTCGTCCTTACCCCTGCGAAGAACCGTTCGTACCGTTTGTCACGGGCAACTCCTTGGTTTTCCTTGGGGGGACATCCCCACCGACCACCATACCCTCCAATCCCCACTGCGTCAATCCTTGTTATCCAGAGCTCTTATTACTTAATATCAAGGACTCTCCTTGATATTTCTACCTCTTGACTCGCCTACCAACGGCAAGGCACAGTACTGCCAGCTTGATCTTACAAGGAGAGTCCGATGGACCGTGAGAAATTGCTTGCCGAAGCTGAAGCGTTTTTCTGCCGCGGGATGGCCACTGACAGCTACGCCAGCGGCGCCAAAGCCCATCCAGTAGAAGATTGGTTAGGGTGGGAAGCTTACGAATACCGCGAGGGCGACCTCCGGCTCGTGGATATGTACACCGTCGACCCCGACACGGGGAAGTCCTTCGGGAACACGTACATCCACTACCAGGGAAGAACTATCTGGATGATGTCCTATGGCGGCTTCTACAAAAAAGAGGCGACCCCCTGTCTCAAGAGTGCGCTGATGGCCAACTACACTCGAGGTATCTTCGATATGGGCCGCGGGCAGAACGGGTTTGCCGATGGGGCGTACATCTACCTAATCGGCTCATACAATCCGTCGTGTAGCTTTGAGCGGTTCTATGCTCGCGAAGGCATCCGGCAACACGTACCCGGTGGTAAGGAGCTCGAATCTGTCGGCGGCCACGAAGTCTGGGGCATGGCAGTCATCTAACCGGAGCATCGCTCCGGTTTTTTTATTTCGGATTGCTGCGTTTTTTGGATTTCCAGGTGTCCATATTTGCATGGTGCCCAGAGAGGAGGACTTTGGGGACTACGAAATTTTTGCCTTTTATTTTGAGGACCTCGGGCCGGGTGTATATCTCGTGGCTCGCCACACGCGACTCTTCGAGCGACTCGAACTTGCCGAGCACTCCTTTGATCTGCCGCGCGGTCGCGTCGATGATAGCCATCGCCGGCACCTCGCCCCCGGTCAAAATGTAGGGGCCGACCGACACCTCCTCCGCCTTTAAAACTTTTTTGACCCGGGCATCAATCCCCTCGTACCGCCCACAAATAATAATTACATCCTTCAACTTGGAAAGTTTTTTGGCGTAAGCATTGGTCAGCGGCTTGCCCCCCACAGCAGTAATAAGCACCTTCGGATTATCAAGGACTCTCCTTGATATTTTTTGGACGGCTTTGATGACCGGCTCGGCGCGCAGGACCATCCCGGGGCCGCCGCCGTACGGGCGCTCGTCTACCTTGCCCCACTTGTTGCCCGCGGTGTCGCGCAGTTGATAGGTCTTTACTTTGAGTAACTTCTCCCGCTGGGCACGACCAAGAATCGAGGCAGTAGTGTAGGCTTCGACCACCTCGGGAAACAGGGTGATGACATGAAAGGTCATGCCGCCGTTGTACCCTTTTTCAACTCCTCGCGCAATTTCATAGAGTTATCGAATCTTGGATAAATCGCCCTCAAGTACGACCGGCTTCATGCCGTAGATCTCTTGTTTGTAGGACAACTCTGATGAGACCGGGTGCAATATATAGATAGGTTTCTGTTGGAAGAACGCGACTCCCATCTCCATCAGCGTATTACCGCCCACATACCCGGCAACACCGCGTTTCTCGGGGTTGACCACCAAAATAGCCTCGCCCCAATTTATTTTTTCGTAGTGGTCGCGGATGGCGCTCTCTTTGAGATCCCACAACTCATGGCCCACGGGGAAGGAATCTATCCCGCCATTATCCTCGACGTATTTACCGAAGTACACCTTGTCCCCACCCCCAAATTGTTGCGGGACCTCAAGCGCCAGCTGCGGGATCTTTACCTCATGCCCCAACGCCAACAGGTCATCCCGCGCAGCCTCCATATCTTTATAAAAAGCGATACTACCGCACACGGTAATCTTCATACCGGTAGTATATCCCAAAACAAAATCCGCCCGTAGGCGGATTTTGTGAAGCGAAGTAAAAATAAATTTTTAGGGCAATCAGTTGACGGCGACGGCCGGAGACATAGGAATTTTCTAGCAGGAAAATTCCGGTGACCAAAAAATTTGATTTTTACGGAGCTTTAAAACTTGGAGAGCTCGTCCATCGCCTCGTCTACCGACTTTAGTTGGGGGGTGGCTGCGGGCTCGTGCGTGCCGTCCCAGCCCTGTGCTGCTGCGCCGCCCGACGGCCCGGCGCCGTCGATGCGGCCCCCGGCCGGCTCGTTGATTTTCAAATTTACCCGGGCGTTGTGCTTCATCCCCACCACGCGCAGGAGCGTGCGGATTGCTTTGGCGGTGTTGCCCGAGCGGCCGATCACCTTGCCCATGTCCTCGGCGTTGAGGTTGAGTGTGAGCAACACGCCCATCTCGTCGACGACGCGGTTGACCTGCACTTCTGCCGGGTGCTCCACCAGACCTTTGACTACAAACTCCAAAAACTCCTGGTCTTTCTCTACTGCCATGTCAGTATATTTAGATAAGTAAAATTACTCCGTAATTGTATCAGCCGCAGCTTCTGCCGCAACCGACGCCTCCGCCTCAACTGCCGGAGCCTCTGCCGCAGGGGCCTCTTTTGCCTCGCTCGGCGCTTCGGCACCTACGGCCTCCGCTACTTTTGCGACGGTTTTCTTAGGCAACACGTTCCTCTTTTTTGCGTCGATTATTTTTTGCGAAACAAGCAGGTTGTGTACGGTATCAGACACGGTGGCACCCATCGACATCCAATGCTTGATGCGGTCGGCTTTCAGCGACACGGTGTCTACGCGCGGGTCGTAGGAGCCGACCATCTCAAGATAGTTGCCGGCCTGGACCTTGCGCTTGGAGTCAATGACAATCACGCGGAAGGAGCCATCCTTCTTTTTGCCGACGCGGGTGAGTCGTATAGTAAGCATTTCTTTAAAAGGTCCCGCCAGGGCGGGATTGCAAGCACTCTACCAGATTGTCACTGCAGGGTCAAATAGCTTCGGCGGGCACCGGAGCCGCTTCTGGAGCCGGAGTAGGTGCAGGTTCGGGAGTAGGTTCGACTGTAGGTTCAGGAGAGGATTCAGGAGCAGGTTCAGGAGCAGGTTGCGGCGTGGTGGGCGCGGCACGCGCCGCGAGTATCTCCTCGACTTGTTGGCGTATCATCTGCTCTATTTGTGCGGGCGTCAGCGCAGTGTTTTGCGGGAGCGGGGCCTCAGCAGGCGTAGGCGTTGTGGCGGCCACTGCCGCGGTCTGGCCGGGCTCGGGCTCTGGCGCCGGAGCGACCACCACCGGCGTATAACCGGGCAACTCCTCGGTCTTGTCGTCGAGCAATTTGCCTATTAATCCGCCGTAGGCGGTAGCTACCACCTTTTGCGTTACGTGGCGTTGCTCTGCCGTCTGGGCCTCATGCAAGCGGTCGACCTCGTGGCCAATGTTTTGTTTGAGCTGTTCTGTTATATAGAGGCCCAGGTCACCGTACTCGCCCAGCGCCGCCTTTTGCACGGTCAACGTGTTGTGTTTGGTCACCTCCTGCCACACCGAGTCCTGCACGTCGATGGTAGAGAAATCATACGCCACATAGTATGCATCCGTATCTTCGGTCACCTCAATAATTTTGACTTGCGGCGTGTATGCGGCGAGGTCCTTTTGTGCGATGTAGGTGTTGTCGACCGACACCACCGTTTGGTCGGCCGAGTAGATTGCCTCGGGGTTGGCGGCGGCAAAGGCGCTCGCCCCGCCCAAAAACAGCACACCGAGCGCAATCGGGACCGCGTTGTGATAATTCAGAAAGTGAAAGAAAGATTTCATACTATATATAGATATTCTACCGCATAGGCCAGACGACGCGGCCGATAAAGTCGGTGGGTTGTACCGCGCCGAAAGAACGCGAGTCTTGGCTGACGGCGCGGTTGTCCCCCATCACAAAGTAGTCCACGGTGCCGAGATGCATCCCCTCTACCGTCTCATTGGGCAGGCCCGAGACGCGCTTGATGTCGGCTTCATACTGACCCTGCTTGTGGGGGTTATTAAACACCAGCACAGTCCCCTTCTGCGGGGCAAAGAGGTGCGGGGTGAGCCGCTCGACCAGCACCACCGTTCCTGCCGGATAGGCGGGCGACATAGAGTCGCCGGAGACTTTGTATATCTGGAATATAAGAGGGAGCGAGAGTATCGCCGCCAACGCGAGTATGTTTAGAAAAGTTTTCATACCAATTTTTTGATGGTGCGGGAGGTAAAGGTGCGCGTGGGCGGCCCGTACGCCTCCATCCCAAACTGCATCACCGTGCCGCCGGAGGTGCTCCCGCCCGGAACAAACGAAACGATAACGATGCCGGAGCCGCCGTTGCCGCCTGGAGTTTGGCCGCCGTTGTACGCTCCTCCTCCTCCGCCGCCGCCGGTGTTGGCGGTAGCGTTGCTGCCGCTTGCACTGCCGCCGCCCGTGCCGCCGCCGCCGTTGCCGCCGGTAGTGCCGGTCCCGTCGCGGTCGCCGCCGCTGCCGCCGCCCGCGTAGTAGGTAGACGAGCCGGAAATAGTGTACGCAAGACCGACTCCGCCCTGGCCGCCGGTGTTGTTGCCGGTGCCTGTTGCTCCTGCGGCCCCTGCGCCGCCGCCGCCGCCCGACTGTCCATCGTTGGCACCCGAGTTGCCGCCATTGGTCCCCTGGCCCACGGTGCCCGTGCCACCGCTCGCGTTTTGTGCGCCCGCGCCACCGCCAGAGCCGCCGTTACGGCCCGTGTTGGTGCCATTGTTGTTGCGGCCGGTGCCGGCGCCGCCTCCGCCGGTAGCAGTGACTGCGCCAAAGGCCGAGTTCTGGCCATCGTCTCCCGCGACACCGTCAGTCTGAGTCGACCCCGCCCCGCCTGCCCCGATAGTCACCGTGTAGGCCTGTTCGGTGACGGCGTAGGCTGCGTTGTAGGTAAGACCGCCAGCGCCGCCGCCTCCGCCGCATTGCCCACCCCCGGTCGTGCCCGCGCCGCCACCACCACCACCTGCCACCACCAACACCTCCACGTTGCCGCTGCCGGTTACCGTAAATGTCCCACTACTGGTAAATGTATTTATTTGGTAACCGGGGCGGCTTACGGTATCTATCGTGCCACCCGTTGCCGTGAGCCCCTGCGCCGTGCGCGGCGCGTAGAGCTCGTAGCCGAATATCAGGATGACTATCAGGATCGCGGCGGCGAAGCGGTATGCCCAGAGGATTTTTAGAGAAGCATTCATACCTTAGAAGTTCGCTACGGATGACCCGAATATCTTGACCGTTGACGTTGCGGCCGTGGTCAGGAAGGTGGTGACGTCGCACTTGTTGGCCGTGGTCGTGAGCGTGGGCGCACTGCCGCCCGCCCACAGCACCGCCGCAGGCCAGCTCAAGGTGCGGGAGCCGGTGCCGTCTTGGCACACCACCAAGCGCATAGTCTGGCCGGGGATGTATCCGGCAAAGGTGATGGTGCGGTTGCCGCCGAGCGTCACCAACTGCTGGTTGCCGTCGCGCCAGTCGATAGCCACCGTGCCGCCGTCGGTGAGCGACTTCTCCGTCGTGACTATCGCGCCGCCCGCTCCGACCGAAATAGCGGCCCACGGGGTGGAGCTTGCAACGCCGAGCCTTGTCTCGACAATCAGGTTGCCCTGGCCACTCGGCGTGCCCGTGGGGCAGCCGTTGGTGTTGCCGCTACCGCCGGTACAGACCCAGAGGTTGCTGTTGTTAAAGAGCGCGTCTTGGCCGCTGGGGTAGACAAAGTAGTCGCCGACGCTACTGGTCAGGATGTCGGTGCTGTTGTTGGTGTTATAAGCGATAGCCTGCTGGGCGGTCGAGACTGCGGCATTGAGCGAGAGCAGGCGCAGAGGCGAGGTGGTGCCGATACCGACATTGCCGGTATTGGTGACCACAAACAGTGTCGAGGTTGCGTTGAGCGCAGAGGTCGAGGCGATAGCGAAGAGTGTATTAAAGGAGGACGGCGAGGTAGAGGCGGCGTGGATAGAGAGGAGCGCATACGGTGAGGTAGTACCAACACCAAAAGCACCTGCGGTAGAAAGCGTGAGCGTGGAGGAGGAGGTGATAGAAGTTCCATTGTAGAAGTTGAGTCCGTTGAGCACCTGCGTCGTGGCGTTGGTGCCGCCGTTTGCAATCGGCAGAGTACCGGAGACGTCGGTGCCGAGCGCAAGTTGTGCAAAGGATATGGTCGTGCCGTCGGTGCGGAGCACGCGGTTTGGGGTAGAGCCGGAGGTCAAAGACGGAACGCCCGAGGAGTTGGTGACGAGCGCACCGGTATTAACCGATGCGGTCACCTGCAGAGCCCCGGTGCCGTTGCCAAAGAGGATGCCGTTGCTGGCGAAGGTGCTCACCCCCGTGCCGCCGTTGTTGACCGCAAGAGACGACGTGGCGGTCAGCACACCGGACGTGTTGAGCACCAGCGCCTGATTTTGTGACACTCCGTTGAGGAAGGTAGCGGCGCCGTTGACCTGCAAGGCCGAGGTAGAGGCAAGTGTGGCGACATTAAGGTACGTAGTGGTGGCTTGGCCAAAAACAGCACCCCCGACGGCGTTGAGTGCTCCCGCGACCGTGGAGGAAGCGGTGACCGCGACATTGGTGCTGGTGCCGCTCCCGAGTGAGAAGCCCAAGCCGGAGAGGAGCCCGGTGTTTGATATAGAAAAGAGTGTCGAAAGCGCGCCGTTGTTGGAGGTGGAGGCGATGGCAAAAAGCGATTGGAGGAGCGACGAAGACGCTGCCTGCAGCGAGAACGTTGCAAACGGTGTCGAACTGCCCAACCCAACGGTGCCGCCGAAGTATGCGTTGCCGGTCGTGGTGGCACCGCCGGATATGGTGAGCCCACCCAATTGTGCGCCGTTGCCGATGGTGGAGGAGGCGGTAGCGTACAGCCCGCCGGTAAATCCGACCAGGGTTGAGGTGGCGTTGGCGTTGGTAGAGCCGAAGGTGGTTTGCGTAAACGGAAACGCAATAGTGTTGCTAATAACTCCAGTCGAAGAGTCGTACGAGATACCGGAGCCGGCGGAGAGCGAGCTGGAAGAGATTTTGTTGTTGAAGGTCCCAAAGTCGGTGGAAGAAAGATACCCGTTAGCCCCCGTGCCCGATTGGGTGATGGAGAGTGTGGAGCCGGAGAAAGACAATGGTGAGGAGACCGTGGTCAACTGCACTGCACCGGAGGCGGCGGTGGAGAGGATACTCGACGGCAGGTTGACCGTCAGGTTGGTGGTGGAGGCAGTCGTGGAATACAGCGTAGTAGCGGTCAGCGCGGTGGACGATGCGTAAGCTATCTGCGAGGTGGATGATGCTTGTATCCCCGACTTAAACCACACGGCTGTGGAGGTGGCGTTGGCGAGTGCCGCGTAGTTGAGGTCGGCGGTAAACGGAAACCCGATGGTGTTGGTGATAGTAACCGCGCCGGTGGCCCCCGAAACACTGATGCCGCTCCCGGCAACGTTGGAGGTCACGCCGGAGTTAGTGAAACTTGAAATCGAGCCTGAAAACGAACAAGAGATGCCCGATGAGCAAGAGTCAGTGGTGGTCGCTACACCGACCCAGGTGCCGTTAGTAAAGGTCAGTACCTGCCCCGGCGTTCCGGTAAAGAGCGAGCTGGTAGCGAGCGCCGTGGGGACCGCAGAGTCGCCGGTGCCATTGGCGATGACTGTATTGGCGGCTTGCGCGGCGTGTTGTGTGAGCGCGAGCGAGCCGGAGATGGTGGAGAGCGTTGAGGTCGCTCCCGAGTAGAGGAGCCCGGCGCTGTTTACGCCCAACCCCCCTGCAGAGAGCCCCGTCAGCCACATGTTGCCCGAGTTGGAGAGCTGGGTGGTAGAGGCGTAGGTGGAGAAGGTCGAGCTAGCGATGAGCGAGAGATTGCCTTGCAACCACAGACCGGTGGTAGTTGCGTTGACCGCTTGGGCCCCGTAGGTAGCGACGGTAAAGGGAAACCCAACCGTACTGCTGATAACCCCCGTGCTCGAGTTGTATGAAATCCCGGAGCCGGCAGAAAGCGAGGTGGAAGAAATTTTATTATTAAAAATACTCCAATCGGCAGAAGAGAGACAACCAGCGGCACTGGCAGATGCCCCGGTACAGGTGATAGTGAGTCCCGAGCCGATGATGCTCTGTCCGGCGGTGACGGTGACTCCCCCACTGCCTCCTACGGTGCCGGTGGCGACGTTGGCAAAGGTGTTTGCTCCGGAGAAGTACGGGATGTTGCCCACCACTGCGGTAGTAGAGGTGGAGAGTCCGCTAAAGGTGATTGCCCCGGTGGTGGAGTTGTAGGCTATGGGGAAGGTACTGGAAAGTGAGGACGAAGATATTTTGTTGTTGAACGTGCCGAAGTCGGTAGAAGAAAGATAGCCGTTTGCGCCAGTACCCGACTGGATGATGGAGAGTGTGGAGCCGGAGAAGGAGAGCGGTGAAGAGACGGTGGTCAGTTGTACTGCGCCGGAGGCTGCGGTGGAGAGGATGCTCGACGGCAGGTTGACCGTGAGGTTGGTGGTGGATGCGGTGGTCGAGTAGAGCGTGGTTGCACTAAGCGCAGTCGTGCTGGCGTATGCAATCTGTGACGTCGAAGAAGCAAAGATACCGTTCTGCGCCCACAACACCGATGAGGTGGCGGCGGTCAGTACTGCGTAGTTGGTGCTCCAGGTAAAGGGGTTGGCTGCTCCGGCAGCAGTCTGGTCTGCGGCACAGCCGAACTTGCCTGCACCATCATAGGTGAGTACGCTGCCGCTCTGGCAGGTGTTAAGCCCCGCACCGTAGAAGTTGCTCGTGGTAGCAGTCGTAGAGTACAGTGTGGTCGCCGTGAGTGCGGTGGAGGAGGCATAAACAAACTGTGAGGTAGACGATGCCTGGAGACCGGATTTAAACCACACCGCAGTGGAGGTAGAGTTTGCGACCGCGCCGTAGTTGCTGTCGGGGGTAAAGGGGAATGTCCCGCCGCTCCCGCCCGAGCCGCAACCGGTGCAGGTGCCGGTGACTATAAGATCGCCGGAGACAGTACCGCCCGAGAGCGGTAGATAGTTGCTTGCGGTGATGCCGTTGGGGATATCGGCGTCGGTGAGGCCGGAGACACCGCTTACGATGGAGTTGGTGAGCGTGACATTGCGGAGTTGGTCGATGTGGTTGGTGAGGGCAATGGTGTTGGTAAAGCCACCAGTAGCGGGGAGCGAGTTCGGCGCACTGCTGTTTGCATAGATGAGAGATTTGAGACTGTTCGAAAGAGTATCGAGTCGTGCGGTAAGGACGTCTTCGGTGAGATATTTGTTGGAGAGCGGTGCGGGAGCCGGGGCAGGCAGTACGACCGTGCGCACCACAGTCGTGGGAGCAGCGGGCACCGCCGGAGCAATCGGAGCAACGGGAGTTGCCGGGGCCGCAGATGCCGGAACTGTGGTCGGAGTCTGTTTGATTTCGGCGGGAGCCGAGGCATCCGGCACAACGTTCGACGCCAGCTTTTCGCCGGTCTGTCCAAACCAATACGTGAGACTCTTCCAAGCCGAAGCCGCTCCGTCTGCTGCTATCCCAAGACCAATCATTCCAAGACCAAAAAGTCCCGCCGCGCGCGGAGCGATTTGTGTGGCGACTTGCGGCGCCGCTTCAAACGCAGGGACCGCAAGCTGCGGTACGATAAAAGCCTGCACCAGTTTTTGGCTCTGAGCCGCGGCGGCGGCGAGTGACTCGCCGGAAGGAATTAATTTTACAAAAGTAACGGGCGCCGGAGCCGGCAGAGCCGCTACCGCGGGTAGCGCCGCGTAGGCACCGGCAAGTCCTGCCGCCGCGCTCTGATATACCGTATGCTCTGCATCACCCAATATATCTGCCGCGTTTATCACCTGTCGGGCGGCACCGCCGTACATTCCGGCCGCGGTATCCCGCGCAGCGAGCAGTGCGCCGTGGTACGTCTGCGCAAGCGCCTCGGGGAAAAATTGCAGGTAACCAATATCAAATGCTTTTGTCGGGGATACCATCTCGCGCGCCGGAGTTGTTTTTTGTACGGGCGCTTGCACAACCGCGGCCAACCCGGCCGTGTGCTGCGACACCGCCGCAAAGAACGGCGTCACCTGGTCATGCAGCATAAGCGCCCCTACTTCGCCAAGGCTTCGAAGGGCAAGTGCCGAGTCGGCGGAGGAGCCGAACACACTGCCCACGTGCGGTATCGCAAATGCCGTCTTATACAGCGCAGTTTGAAGCGTGGGAAATAAAAGAGTCGAGACTGCTGCTCCCGACAACGCAAAAAAAATGGCCAATCCTGCAAATGCTCCATACTGCAGTGTCTGCGGCCGAACGGTCGGAAGCGGCTTCGGCTCACGGGAGAGCGCTTCTTTTTTAAACTGCTCCGAGAGCGCCTGCGTGCGCATGGTCTTCTCCTCCTCGTTTTTTTTGATGTACTGTTTGAGCGACTCCTCGCTCAACATCCACACCCGGCCGTCTACGAGGACTCCTTCGACCTTTCTACGCCGGCAGAGCGACGCGACGTGGTCGTTGGTAAAGCCGTACTTTTGTGCGGCCTCGGTAGATGAAATTGTAAAAGAGTTTGTTTGTTGCGGATCCATGGAGAATGGGTCCGCCCGGCGATTTGACCAATAAAAAAAGGACAAACCGTCTGGCGGTTTACCCTGTGCAATTGAGAATACTGCCTAAGTCCTATAACAGAAAGGGGTCGGGTGTGGATAAGAATTCCGTGGATAGCTTGCTCCGGAGGGTACTGCTTTTTTCTTGCTAGAAAAAGCCTGAGCCTCGGCCCGTCGGCCTCCGGGACCCCCTCCGGAGCAACTATCCACTACGCGTGAGTACGTCTAGACGAGATGACTATATTTTGCAACGTATCTGTGCTACGCTACCCCTACGTGAAAGGCAGAAGCCCCCAGGCAAAAAAACTCATATCCGGCATCGTAGAAGTAACCCGCAAAGGCACGGGGTATATGGCGTGGCCGGATGATACGACCAAAGAGGATATCGAGATATTCCCGGAGAAACTCAATGGCGCCCTCAACGGTGACCAGGTCGAAGTAGAGCTTTTGTCGGTGCACCCCCGGCCGCGTGGCCGAGTCAAAAAGGTGGTCGCGCGGGCCAAAACCGAATTTGTTTGCACGGTCAAAGGCGGGATGGTGCTCCCCGACGATGCACGATTTAACTCCCCTATACAAGTCGGTGTCTTGCCGGCCGAGGGCACTAAGGTGTTGGTCGAACTGTTGAGCTTTGACGGCACAACGGCCAAAGGAAAAATCCTCGAGACACTCGGCAAAGCCGGCGAGCACCGCGTCGAGATGAACGCCATCGTGATGGAACACGGCTTCCGCACCTCCTTCCCCCCCGAGGTAGAAGTCGAGGCAAAACATATAGAGGAGAACCACGCATCCATCATTGCCGAGGAGATCCCAAAACGCGCCGACCTGCGCCACCTCACCACGATGACCATCGACCCGGTGTCTGCAAAAGACTTCGACGACGCACTTTCGATACACACGCTCCCCGACGGCACCTTTGAGGTCGGGGTACATATTGCCGACGCCACCTTTTTTTGCCGCCCGGGGACCGCGATAGACAACGAGGCGATAAAGCGCGGCACCAGCGTCTACCTGGTCGACGCTACTATCCCGATGCTCCCCCACGCGCTTTCGGGCAATGTGTGCTCGCTTGTACCCAACGAAGACCGGTTGGCCTTTTCGGCACTCTTTACGATGAACGCTGCCGGAGTGGTGTTGGAGCGCACCTTCACCAAGTCGGTCATCAACTCCAACAAACGTTTTAGTTACGAAGAGGCACAGCAGGTGCTCGACACACAGAACGGCCCCTACCTACACGAGCTCAACGATATGCTTTCGCTCGCTACCGCGATGCGCAAACGACGGACCGACGAGGGCGCGGTGGACTTTGGCGACAACGAAGTGGAGTTTGAGCTCGACCCGCAGGGCAAGCCGCTGCGGGTCACGCGCAAAGAGCGCATCGACACCAACTGGCTCATCGAAGAGTTTATGCTCTTGTGCAACCGCGAGGTGTCAGAATATGTATCCAAGCTCGCCGAAAAAGTCCCCGAAGCGGGGATGGTGTTCCTCTATCGCATCCACGACGAACCAAAGGCGGACAGGATAGAGGAGCTCGGCACCTTTGTACGCGCCATCGGATACGAGTTCAATAAAAAGAAGGGCAAGTATTCGGCCAAAGATATCCAAGGCTTGCTAAAACAAATCGAAGGCAAGCCCGAAGCCGCGCTCATCCGCACCGCTACCCTGCGCTCGATGGCCAAGGCCGTCTACTCGACCAAAAACATCGGGCACTTCGGATTGTCGTTTAAGTACTACACGCAGTTTACCTCCCCTATCCGGCGCTACCCGGACATGCTTGCGCACCGCATCCTCGAAAGCCACCTCAACGGCAAGCCCATTACGAGGCGCGAGTATATCGACCTCGAAAAACGCTGCCTCTTGGCGAGCGAGCAGGAGGCCAAAGCAACCACCGCCGACCGCGAGTCTATCAAGTACAAGCTGGTCGAATATATGCTCGACAAAATCGGCCAGACCTTCGAAGGGATCATTAGTGGCGTCACCGAGTGGGGGCTCTATGTCGAGGACAAAGCATCTTCGGCCGAAGGCTTGGTGCGGGTACGAACTATTGGAGATGATTTTTACAACTACTCGGCCAAAGAGTACGCACTCATCGGCCAGCGCTCGCAAAAAAAATATGCGCTCGGAGACTCTGTGCGTGTAAAGCTGGTAGCAGCCGACCTTGCCACCCGTCAACTGGACTTCGAGTTGGCTTAGGCCCCACAAAAATCCCCACTACTTAGCCACGGCGAGCGCCTCTTCAAATTTGACCGAGAGGAGCTTTGAGGCGCCGTCGCTGCCCATGGTGATGCCGTAGAGCACACCGGCGCGCGACATCGTCTCGCGGTTATGGGTGATCAAAATAAGTTGCGATTTTTTGGACAGGTTTTCTATCATGTCACCGTAGCGCCGGCTGTTGGCCTCGTCGAGTGCGGCATCGGTTTCATCGAGGATGAGGAACGGCGGCGGGTTGACCTGCGACATCGCAAAAATAAGAGCAATAGAGGTGAGCGCGCGCTCGCCGCCCGAGAGCATGTGCAAACCTTTGATACGTTTGTGCGGGAGAGTGACGGTGATCTCGATCCCTTCTTCTACCTCGAACTCTTCGTCCTCTCCTTCCCCCTCCGCCAAGGCTTCGGAGGGACGGCGTATTTTCTGCTCCTTGATAAGCGCGAGTGATGCCGAGCCGCCTCCGAACATCAGCGTAAAGTATCCGTCGAACTCTTTATTGATAAGACCGATGCCTTCCTCGAAACGCGTCTCAAGCGTCTCGGTCAAGTCCTCGATGAGCTTGCGCAGCGACCCGGCACTCTGCTCGAGGTCGTGGAGCTCACGCTCGAGAAACGCGTCCCGCTCGGCGGTCTCGCTGTGCTCTTTCAAAATCTCACTGCTGTTGCCCAACCCAGCCTCCTCGAGCCGGATTTTGAGACGCAAAAGTGCCCTGCGGCGGTCCTCCTGCGCACTGCGGGGCTCATCCTCAAATACCACGTCCTGCCCGTACTCCGGTACGCGCCCCAGCAGAGCGCTGACCTCGCGCAGCTCTTCTTTAAACTGAAGCTCCTCGCGCCCCAGCAGCTCCTCGCGGGAACGCAAGGCCGCAAGAGCGGCCTCAAGCTCGCTTCGGCGACTCATCGCGGCAAACAGCTCGCGCTCGGCATCCCGGCTTGCGTCCTTCTCGCTCTCGATTTTTTGGCGCAGGGCCGCCACAGCGTTTACTATCGCCTCTTCGGCAGACTCTACCACTTTCAGTTCGGCTTCCAGAGAGCGCTTCTGCTCCTCAAGTACTCCTTTGTCGCTGTGTGCGGAGCGTGCCGTTATTTTTTGTAAAAAGGTCCGTGCAAGCGCCACAAGGTCGCTCCAGTGCGCACCCTCGGCTAGCTGCAAAATACGCTCTCCAAAGTCGCGCGCCTCCCGCACCGGCACCGTACCCCCCTCTTCGCCGGCAATCTTTGCATGCGCACGCAGCTCGCCTTCGACACCCCCCAACTCGCGCAGAACACTCTCGCGCCGGCGTGCGGCGTCGCGGCCGCGCTTCTCCAACTCAATCAACTCATCGGTCCCCGCATCGTGCTTGCGCCCCAAGTCGGCCCGCAGATGCGTGATACGTTTGTCCAACTCGCGCCGCTCCTGCTGCGGTCCCTGCTGCTCGGAGAGCTCGGCACGTGTCAGTTGCAGGTGCAGATGTTCGCGGCCGAGGTACTCGGTATATTTCTCCCCTATCTCGTTGCGCAGCTTTTGGGCATCCTCTATCTTTTTGACCTGACTGCTTAAAAATTTTAAATGCGGAGCAAGCTCGCGGCGCAGTGCCCCTACCTCGCGCATGTTCTCGCCCGTCTTCTCCAACTTGCGTTCGGCCTCCTCGCGCTTATACAAAAACCCGGTGAGCCCCAGCGCATCCTCCACCATCTCTCTCCGTTCGCGCGCCGAGGAGGAAAGTATCCGGTCGGCCTCGCCCTGCGAGATGATGTGGTGGCCCGAGGAACCGATGTTGGCCTGGCTTAACAGCGCCTGCACGTCGCGCAGACGGACCAGCGAGCCGTTGAGCAGGTAGTCGTTGCTCCCGCTGCGGTGCACTACGCGCTCGATGGATACTTGGTCAAAGTCGAGATTGAGCGCGCGGTCTCCGTTGTCAAAAACGAGTTTGACCCCGGCGCGGCCGCCCCGTGGTGAGGAACTCGAACCGTTCCATATCAGGTCCTCGCCGCGCTTGCCGCGCATACTCTTGATAGACTGCTCACCGAGCACAAAGCGAAAGGACTCCGCCACGTTACTTTTGCCCGAGCCGTTGGGGCCAACGATGGCGGTGATTGAGGAGCCGAACTCCAAAGGAGTCTTTTTGGCAAAAGACTTAAACCCGGTCAGTTCTATCGAGCGCAAACGCATGTGGCTTTTATTCTAACAAAGAAAAAGGCCCCGCGTATTGGTGCGGGGCCTTCGAACCTTGCCTCTAAACCTCCGTCATCGAACACCGGGGGATGGAGCGGATCAGCTCGGCGTGCTGCCGGAGCAAATCGGGGAGTGTGTGGAGCGAGTTGAGACTGAACACTTGGGTGTTGATTTCCTCGCTCTCGTCGATTTTGTGATATTTCCCCGAGAGTCCTTTGATAACCTCATCGGTCGTCAGAATCCCGAAGAAATGCCGCCAGTGCGGGTAACGGCTCTTTATCCATTCCCGCCCGCCGAACTCGACCACCCGCTTGATACGCGGGTCGATGACCTTTTTCACTTTGCCGTCGGGACCGTACTCGACCGCGATGTCTTTAAAGCCGGCTTCCTCGCGGATGCCGCCGATAACGGCATTGAGCAGGGATTCACCCGGTTCAACCGTCTCGGACACCAACTTCCAGTAAATAGGCAACGGTTTTGTCGTTTCGCGGATGAGCAGGATTTCCGTCTGACCCACGACCGCAACGACGACCACCGAGCCGCCTTCGAAGTGTTTGCTGGTTTCAACCATGACGCGCCTCCTATGCGCGGGTTATATCATTGCAAGATGAAGCTCCGACCGGAACTTCTGCCATGTACTATATCACACCTTTAAATAAAAAGCAAATCCCCTGATTACCAGCCCTTTTTGTCGAGCGCGGCGCGGGCGGCCGACTGCTCGGCCTCCTGCTTGCTCTTGCCGTCGCCTTCTGCGATGAGACTGTCCTTTATATATACGCCGACGACAAAGTGCTTGTCGTGGTCGGGGCCCTGCTCGCGCAGTACGCTGTAGTGCGGCGTCACCCCGTCGCGTTCCTGCGCTTTTTCCTGCAGAGCGGACTTGGCGTCCTGCCAGAGCTTCTTTTTTATTATGTCGTCCAATTTTGGAAAGAGCTTTGCGTTGATAAACGCCGCGGCGGCGTCATAGCCCAAGTCGAGATAGATAGCCCCCACCAGCGCCTCGAATGCATTGGCAAGGAGGATGTTGCGCGCGCGACCGGTGTCTTTGGCCTCGCCGCGAGACAGTAGGAGAAAGTCGTTCATCCCTATGTCTGTCGCGACCTCGGCGCACGTAACCGCGTTGACCAGCGCCGCACGGTAGGCGGTCAGGTCGCCTTCATCCTCTTGAGGAAACTTTTCGTACAAAAAGTGCGTCGCAATAAGCTCGAGTACTGCGTCACCCAGGAACTCGAGCCGCTCGTTGTGGCCTACCGCTTCCCCGCGGTGCTCGTTGAGGTAGGAGCGGTGGGTAAAGGCCTGCCGCAGGAGGTTAAGGTCGTTGAACTCGACGCCGATAGCCGCCTGGAATGTCTGAAAATCTTTTGGCACG
>SICK01000004.1 GCA_009691465.1 Candidatus Kaiserbacteria bacterium
ATGAAAACATACACATTTCACGTTTCCGGCACTCATTGCCCTTCATGCAAAATCTTCATCGAAGACACCTTGAACGAACAAATTGGTATCGATCGTACCACCGTTGATTTGAAGCGCGAGATCGTCTCGATCGAAACTACTCTCGATGAGAGTCATCACAAACTTGCAGAGATATTAACTGAAAAAATAAAGCACAATGGCTATTCCCTCTCTGTCGAGAAGAAAGCCATAGAAAGAAAAGGTAATGATGTTATCTGGAAAGCTATACCGATCGGGCTTGGATTTCTTATTTTATTCTTTCTTTTGCAAAAATCAGGAATTTTAAATCTTGGTATTGGCGGTCAAACGACTCCGGTGACAAGTTTTATCATCGGTCTTATCGCTTCAGTTTCAAGCTGTCTTGCCATCGTCGGAGGCTTAGTCTTATCCCTTTCGGCAAAAGTATCGCAGGATAATGTAAGTGATACAAAAACTTTCGTACTTTTCCACACAGGACGACTGGTCAGTTTTGCAGTATTAGGTGGAGTTCTCGGTGTAGTCGGTAGTGCCATCGGTATCAATTTTACCTTTACGGCGATTTTGGGACTTCTGGCTTCTGTAGTGATGTTACTTCTCGGTTTAAATTTGGTTGGAGTGTTTGCGAAAAATAAAATTGCGTTACCGTCGGGAGTTTTTAATTTCTTCAGAAAAATAGAACACAAAACTTTCACGCCACTCATCATCGGTTTCGCTACATTTTTCTTGCCGTGCGGTTTTACGCAGTCAATGCAGGTTTCCGCATTAGGAAGCGGATCGTTTATCTCCGGGCTTCTTATTATGCTTGCATTTGCTCTTGGAACATTACCGATGCTCGTGCTTCTTTCGTTCGGGTCAGCATCGTTTGCACATGGAAAGCACGCTCCGCTATTTTTCAAATCCGCAGGAGTAGTCGTCATTGGACTTGGATTGTTTGCGCTTCTCGCTGGACTTGCCGGGCTCGGAATTATTAATCCCTTATTTAACATATAATTACCCTATGAATAAGACTGTTCACATAATCATCACTCTCGCTCTTGTCATAGGTATCGGCATTGTTTTTCTTGGCGGTTCAAAAAATAATACGGAGACGGGCGCATCGGCACAAAATGTCGAAATAAGAGACGGTGTTCAGTACGTTACGGTAAATGCCAAAGGTGGCTATTCGCCAAAAGTATCTACGGCAAAAGCAGGTATTCCGACAAAACTAATTGTCAAAACAGACGGCACCTATGACTGTTCGGCATCGCTTGTAATTCGCTCAGTTGGTTTCCAAAAAATCCTAGCCCAGACAGGAGAAGAAGTTATTGATCTGGGTACACCAAAAGCAGGACAGCCACTTCAAGGCCTTTGTGGTATGGGTATGTATAATTTTTCGGTCAATTTCAATTAAAATTCAACTCCCTTTGAACCTCTCACTCCCCTAGCAAAGGGATGTTTAATTTCTTTCATCTCCGTCACAAGGTCAGCAGTTTCGATGAGCCATTCGGGACAATTCCGTCCTGTAAGAATAATATTCTCGACTCTCGATCGTGCGTATTCTAGAAAATAATTTACATCACTTTCTTCAATAAGCTTTAGGTCAAGTGCATTAATAGCCTCATCTAAAATAATCATGTCTGGCTTTTCCTGAGTCACCATCCGGAGTGCATAGTCCATTGCTTCATGCGCGGCTTTAGCGTGATCTTCAAAAGGAATTCTGTCATCACCAATACCCACAAAACCGAGCCCTTTCTTTACAATTCTAAATTCAGGCCAGAGTTTCTCTTGAGAAGTGTCCTCGCCAGACTTCCATGGACCTTTTATAAACTGCACCATCAAAACTTTCTTGCCGTCGCCGATAGTTCTGAGGGCTTGCCCCAGCGATGCTGTTGTTTTCCCTTTGCCGTTGCCAGTGAAGATAATAAGCATGGCTATAGTGCAATTTCACAAACTCCTGCGACACAGGCTAGTTCCTTTTTCACGTCGAGTTCATCTGTTTTTTCGTACGTTATGATCTTGGAATAATCAATATGTTTGAGACGTTCAGACAACTCAAGATATTTTTTCTCGTCAATCGCTTCATACGGCGCAAGTTGGTAGACATGGTTATCCCTTGGGAGAAAGGAGAGACCACCGACTATATCCCAGTTTTTGTAAATCCAATTCGCAACCTCGATCCACTCATCTTCTCCCACAGAAACAGTTACGGATGGATTATGCTCCGTGTAATTTACCTTTACCAACTTCCAATGTTCGAGCTGATCAATTGCAGACACATCGTTCTTGTAGATTGAGCCTTTCGGAGCCTTTACCGGAAATTCAAGGACATACGTTGTAGCATTTTCGGCTGACTGACCAACTTCTGGATGGTATGGAACGCCCTGATCTTTAAGCATCTTGAAAAGTGAGTCGGTAGCGGCGATTCTTATTCTGCGGATATAGAACGGCGCATGTCGAGGATGCATACCGGACGAACAGTCTACCGTCTGGGAAAGTGTACCTGAAGGCTTTACCGCTGTTGTACAGGTTGAGGCGTTGATACCGAACCGCTTAGCGTATACCTGGTTGACTTTGATAACTTCTTCTTTGAGATTAAGAAGTGTTTTTGGGTTACGGGCAGATTTAGAATCCCACTGGCCGGTTATCGATACACCGAGCAGTGCTTCTTTTTCGCAATGTTCTTTCCAGTCTTTCGAAAGATACGGGAAATTGGTTAGACTCGCTTGGTACGTAGCAAGAATCGTTGCGAGGCGAATTTTTCTTAACAGTGTCTTTTCGGTGTCTTCAGCTCGAGCCACTACCTCTGAAAGATTACAGAACTGCTTTGACTGCAAGATAATCTCTCCGCATGGATTAGTGCCGATCGGGCCTATAATATTTTTGCCTGAAGGATCAAAATATCCTCCATACTCTTTTAGTACCCCAAGTGGCAGAAACGGCATGCAAAAACCGCCTTTCGGGCGGTCTTGGTTTAAATCGTGGCTGTCGGACGTCCCCTCTTACTCGGTTCAAATTTGAGTGGGCCTAAAACCATTTGAAACTTAAGCCCCTCATTCGTGTATGTTGCTACAAACACCCTCTTAGTCGAGGTATTTGGCTTTGTTGGCCATATGCTGGGCATAGGTCACAGCATAATGGAAATTGCCATTTCTGTCAGATAGGAAAAAGATATATTTGGACTTGACCGGTTGTGCGGCGGCGAGGATAGCGTCGAGTCCGGGGTTGTTGATGGGCCCGGGTGGCAGGCCTTTGTACAAGTACAGGTTGTACGGGTTGTCTATTTTCAAATCCTCGTGCGTCAGCTCAAAGGTGTTCTTGCCGATGATGTAGGGGAAGACCGCATCCACCTGCAGCGGCATCCCGATGTCGATGCGGTGCCACAGCACCCCCGCAATTTGTTTGCGGTCAGCGGTTTTAGACGCCTCTTTTTCGAGTATCGAGGCCATCGCAAGAATCTCGTCCTGCGTGTGGCCGGATTTTTGTATGGCCTCGGCCGCTTTGAGCATTTTTACCTTGAAGTTGTTTTCGAACACGCTCAATATCGCCTCGGTCGACTGCCCGGGGCGGAAGAAGTACGTGTCGGGGAAGAGATACCCTTCCCGTGCCCGCTCGACAAACTGCCGGTAGCTGAAGTCCGGGACCTTGTCCAAAATGAGTTTGCCGATATGCTCGGCGGTCGAGCCTTCGGGGATAGTGACGCGCATCGCGGTGGTCTCAAAGTCGCCGGCCAAGAGCCGCTCCGCGACCCATATCATGTTCTCCTGGCGGGAAAAGAAGTACTGTCCCGCGGGGAGATGCCGGTCGTCCCCCAACAGCCAGGTCATAAACTCAAACAGGAGCGCGTTGTCTACGACACCCCTCGACTCAAACGTAGTAGCTATTTCTTTGAGAGACATTCCCTCCTCTACTTTGATATATGCTCCGGTCGGGAATCCGACCGGAGCGGCAAAAATCCACAAAAAGATGAAGTAGACTATCCCGCCCCACGCGATGAAGTTGATTCCGAAACGCTCCAACAGGTCGCGCTCCTTGTACCACGCGGCGACGCGGTTTATGACCGGAGTAAAGGTCGGAAAGTGGTGGGAAAAAAGCATATCAGGACGGCACGTTGCCGGGCGCGGTGGGCAAGTTGGGAGGCGGGGCCGAGCGGCGGGACGGCACACGCTCGAGCGCCGGCGTCTTGACGTTGGAGTTGGGGAAGTGCCAAAGGGAGGCCAGCTCCTCTGTGGTCATACACACCGGCACCTGGTCATACGGGACATAAAAGTAAGAGCGGTGCTTGTACCAAAAAAACATCTTATGCATAATCATCGGCCGGCGCAGTCCGGTCGGGTCCTGCCACGGATAGTCGAAGATAGACATACCCCTGGTCACGTTGAGCCGGTTGCCTTTCTGGTTGCGGAAGGGGTCCCACAAGCGCACCAGGTTGTTGATTTTGCTCAAGTCAAATTTGCCCTTCTTGACGATATACATGCCGCGGAACCCGCAGTCAAAGACCTGCTTAGTGAGTGAGCGCTCGATAGCCTCGACCTGCAGTTTTTCCCCTCCGGTCAGGAGCATCGCTCCGCGCGAGCCGACCTTTTTGCGCTCGGCTTCGTCGGTCGTGAGCCCTTTTGCGCGCTCTATCGCCTCTTCGGTAATCTCTTTTATCTTCTTTTTTGCGTCGGTCACAAAATGGTCGCCGGTATAAAAGCCGTACCACTCGTCTTCTTTGCGGGCTTTCATAATGATTTGTATCCAAACATACTCGCCCGGGCCCGCCGAGGTCATAAACTCAAACAGGTTGGTCAGCGGGTCGATGGTTATCTCGGGCTTGTCGGGGTTTTTGTCCAACTCCCAGTCGACATAGGTGCGCAGCGGCAGCGCTTCGGCGTCGGACTTGCTGTACTCGGTGGCCCACAAGTCGTGCGTCTCGGGGCTATAGCCGACTTCGTCGACATAGTCGCGCGCCACCTCGGTGACATGTGCCTCGGGGAATTGTCCGTACAACCGGGCCTCGATAAAATTCTTCCAATTTTTGCGCAGATGGATGTAGTAGCTGATGCGACCCTCGTTGCTCACCAACTCGAGCGTGGTAATGGCGCGGAATTGCCCCTTCCAGATGCGTTGGAGAAAGGTCGTTTCGCTGCCGTTGTTCCAGAGCCCCACCAAAAAGAGCTCCATCGCCAAAGGAGACTTTTCTACCTCGGGCGGCAGCTCGATATGCAACAGGGTCATCTGTTGATTAAACCAATACGCGTAGCGGATATAGTGCATCCAGACCTTCCAGCCGGATACAAACAGCGCCACCGGGAGCCACAGCGGTGAGTAGGCCACCAGCGCGGCAAAGCCCGCCGGGATAACCTCCGGGTCGGCTACGGCGGCGGCGATTAAAAAGATGACCATACCCACGAGCGCAACGAGTATCGTCTCGATTTTAAATCCGTCGAAAAACGTGTTCGTCGTGTGAGCTTGATCGTGTAAGAACATAGACCCCTCTATTGTACGATATACTTATACTGTCTACTACTGTTGTCTATGGAAAATCTGGTTATAGAGCTCACCACAAACCCCCTGCGCTATATAGAATATTTTTTGGCGACGTTGGGTGCCGTCGGCGCACTGTTGTTTTTGGCCGGCATAGGCGGCGGTCTACCGCACCTCTTTACCTACAGCCACGGCGCAGACCACATGAGCCACGCGCGCACGCGGGCAATCTGGGGCATCTATCTTTGTATGGTCACCCTTGGACTCTGGGAAGTGATACGGGTCATCATCGGAGCGGCGCCCGCGTCCTACCTTATACTCTCTCTGGTCTTGTTTACCCCGGCGTGGATCCCCTGGCTCTACAAACTCGCCACCGGCAAAGGCGGCAACGGGCACTAAGGCTACACAAAACGAAGTTTCCAGGAACGCAGAAAATTTCCTGCTGATAAATTTTCCTAACGCACGGCCTCGACAGGCCTGCGTACATTCCTGAAAACTTGTTTTGCTCCGCTACGAAAAATCGCCCCGAAGGGCGATTTTTACTTAACTAGGGAAAATTTACCGTCTTTGCCGCGTTTAAAGTATTTTTGGTTCTGCAGGTTGACGACGATGGTGCCCGGTTTGACATGACGCTCCTTGAGCACGTGGGTGATGATTTGATCTTTGGTCATCGGGCCGTTCTTGCGCAGGACCTCGCGGACCACGTCGCGCACGACACCCTCGGTGTAGCCCCACTCGCGCAGCGCGTACATACCGCGGCCCACCAACACAAAGCGTGGGTCCTTGATGAGCTCGTTGTGGGTGGTGGCGACGTGTGCCTTGCGGGCGAACATCTTTTCAATCAAAGTCGCTACCTCGCGGAAGTGCAGCGGGCTCCCATGCTTTTTGACCGCCAGGTAGGCAAAGTCGCGCACCCCTTTGGTGCGGACGTTCTGCGAGCTGGCCTGACCCCACTCGCCGAGCGGGTTCTTGCCGATATTTTTAGAGATAGAGAGCCAGCGGCGCAGGACCTCGTTGTTGCGATGTTTGTCGTTTATATTTTGCAGTTCTTTAAGAAAACGGTCTATCATCTCGCCCTCCGGGATAAGGTCCTCGTCAGAGAGCCCGCCGTAGAGCGTTTTGAGTGCGTTCTCCACTTTGCCGGCGAGTTCGGCGTCGACAAACCAGCAACGGTTGGTCTCGTCGTCCTCCTTGCGGAATTTAAACGGGTCGCCGAGCACCAACAGGAAGTAGATGTGGTTCTGCATCGACTTGTCCTTGGTCATAAAGTTCAACAGGTCGTCCTCGCAGACGATGCCGCCGAGCCCGTCGATGATGCGCTCGAGTTCGCCGAAGGCCGCCTCGGCCGAGGTAAAGCCGGGAGACTTTTTAAGCGCGGCGAGGGCGTGGTTTTCTATCTGGCGGACGCGCTCGCGGGTGATAGCGTAGCGTTTGCCTATGGCCTCGAGCGTGACGCGCTCCGAAGAGTTGCCCAAACCAAAGCGCGACTCAAGTACGACGCGGGAGCGCTCGGGGAGCGAGGAGAGGAGCTTTTTGACTATCGCTTTGGGTTTAAACCCCGTTTTATCTGCCGTTTGTATCGACATACGTGTGTTATTGTATATCACGCCCTGTTTCTGGTGTCAAACCTGCCTGCAGGCAAGGCAGACCCCGCCTAGACCACCAAACTGACTATCTTGCCGGGGATATAGACCGCCTTCTTTTCGGCCCCCGTGAGCCATTTTTTGACCGCCTCACGGGCTGCCAAAAGCGCCTCGTCTTCGGATGCATCCGGCGCAAGCGTGACCGTGGCCCGGAGTTTGCCGTTGACCTGTACCGCTATTTTTATGCTCGAAGAGGTCAATTTTGAGGGGTCAAATTGGGGCCAATCAGCCAGCGTGATACCGGATTTTTCTACCAACTCCGAAGTCAGATGTGGGGCAAAGGGAGCGAGCAATTGCAAAAAAGTTCCGTATAGATACAGGGGCACGGTCCCGTACTTTTCAAACGCGTTAAGCAAGATCATAAGCGCCGACACTGCTGTGTTCATCTTCAGACTTTCGATATCATCCCCCACTTTTTTAATAGTCTGATGTACCAATGTTTCCAGTTCGATATTGGGTATGTCGTGTACCAATCCCGTTTCTAACCGCCACACCCGCTCCAAAAAGCGGCGCACGCCGGCGATGTTGTTTGTATTCCACGGCTTCATCGCCTCGAGCGGGCCCATAAACATCTCGTACAGCCGCACGGCATCGGCGCCAAAACGCTCTACCATGTCGTCGGGGTTGATGACATTGCCCCAGCGCTTGCTCATCTTGCGGCTGTCCTCGGCCAAAATCGTCCCTTGATGCCGCAGCTTGAGGAACGGCTCGTCAAAACCAAGGTAGCCCAAGTCGCGCAGCGCTTTTGTAAAGAACCGTGCGTAGAGCAGGTGGAGCACCGTATGCTCGGCGCCACCGACATAGAGGTCGACCGGAAGCCACTGCTGCATCGCTGCCTTGCTCGCAAATTCTTTTTCGTTGCGCGGGTCGGTAAAGCGGAAGAAATACCACGACGAGCAAACAAACGTATCCATCGTGTCTATCTCGGGCTTCCATCCTTTGCCGAATATCCTCTCGGTCCTCTCGAGCAACTCCTTCGACTGTCCCAGCGGCGAGGTGCCGGTGGGCTTAAACTCGACATCGGTCGGGAGCATCCACGGCAGGTGCTCCTCGGGTATGGCATGCGCTTTGCCCTCCGGGTCATAAACAATGGGGATAGGCGCACCCCAGTACCTCTGCCGGCTGACCAACCAGTCGCGCAGACGGTATTGCTTGGTCCAGGTTCCGCCCACTTTGGCGGTCATCTCTTTCGGGTCTTCGAGCTCTATTTCGCGCACGGCCAGACCAAACTTCTGCGCAAACTCCTTATCGCGCTCGTCGTGCGCGGGGACGGCCATGATAGCGCCGGTGCCGTAGTGCCCAAGCACGTAGTCGGCCACCCACACCGGGACTTCCTCTTTGTTCGCCGGATTGATTGCCTTGACTCCCTTGAGTTCGACGCCGGTCTTATCCTTTCCTTCCGCAGAGCGATCTATGTCTGATTTATTTTTTGCCTCCTGCACATACGCCTCAACTTCCGCCTTGTTTTCATACGGCAAGCTCGTCACCAGAGGATGCTCGGGCGCCAGTACCACATACGTCGCCCCAAACAAGGTATCCGGTCGGGTGGTAAATACCTCAATTGAAAATTGAGAATTGGAAATTGGAAATTTTATCTGAGCGCCCTCGCTGCGCCCTATCCAGTTACGTTGGTTTATTTTTGTGGATTCGGGCCAGTCGACCTTGTCGAGCGAGTCCGCCAACTCGTCGGCGTAATCGGTGATCTTAAAAAACCACTGTTCCAAGTCGCGCTTTTCTACCTTGGCCCCAGAGCGCTCGGCGGTGCCGTCGGGGAGGACCTGCTCGTTGGCGAGCACGGTCTGGTCGACCGGGTCCCAATTGACCAACGCCTTCTTTTTGTACACCAACCCCTTCTCAAAAAACTGCGCAAAGAGCCACTGCGTCCAGCGATAGTAGTCGGGGTTGTGGGTTCCGACCTCTCTGTCCCAGTCGTAGGAGAGGCCCAGCGCTTTGATCTGCTTTCTAAAATTGTTTATCGACTTGTCGGTGGTCTCTTGCGGTGGCACGCCGGTCTTGATCGCATAATTTTCGGCCGGCAGACCAAAGGCGTCCCAACCCATCGGGTGCAGCACGTTGAAGCCGCGCATGCGCTGGTAGCGACTGTAGATGTCGGTGGCGGTGTAGCCCTCGACGTGCCCGACATGCAGCCCGTCGCCCGAGGGGTACGGGAACATGTCGAGTATGTATTGCTTCGGCTTATCCGACGTATCCTCTGCGGCAAAAGCGCGGGACTCCTCCCATTTTTTTTGCCATTTCGCCTCTATTTCTTTCGGATCGTACGTCGAAGCCATTGCATCTCAAAATACCACACGAAAAAGCCCCCCGCTACCGGGGAGCTTTTTTATTGTTCCTGATTTAGACCCCCTTCGGGTACGGAGGGTAGCGCTGCGGGTCGATGGAGCGGTCAAAGCAGGTCTCACCCGCTTTATGGTCCCATACCTCACTCACACCGCCGACCGCCATAGGCTTTGAGATGGTTCGGCCGTACAAGTCGCCGCCTTTGGTACTAAACGTCGCACACAGCGTAAAGTCGAGCGGGCTCTGACGCTTGTAGGTGTACGCTTCTTTAGTGACCGGGTCGACGGGGATGTCTACGCCCGAGATAGGGTCACGCAGGTCTTCGAGTTTTGTCGGTAGAGCGGTCTTCTGCTGCCAGTAGGTCACCACCTGCCACTGGATATTTTGTAGGTCACTGACGCGCTGCTGGTCGATCCGCAGTGCGCGCTGTTGCTGGGGCGAGCCGATGATAAGGAACCCTGCCGCGATGGTGAGCACCACCAACACGCCGACCGCGTAGTTGACGTAGCGGGCGTAGGCGGGATAGCGGGCCCAGTAGCCCCACACATCGGCCATAAAGTGCATAAAGCCGGCGGCGGCAACCAAGAGGACCACAAGCACCTTCAGCAAAAAGGCGGTCGTCAAATCTCCGCCCTGCAGGAAGGTGGTCAAAAGCACAATAAGGTCAACGACGATAGTCGCGCCGGCGACAAAGAGCGTCAAAAAGAGCGCCCAGCGGCGCACCCAAACCTCGGCCCGCGACGGGTCGGCTTGGATTGCGCGGCGTATGACGCGCATGAGTACAAGCAGTACCGGGGCCAAGACAATCAGCGACGCCATCTCATAACTAATAGAACCCGAGTACGGGTCGCCGTAATACTGCGCGAGTGCCGTGTCAGGGAAGGTGTAATTGATGTAATCGAAAATAAGCGACACAAAAGCAAACACGCCCGAGTACAAGGCGATCATTGCCCCTGCCCACAAAAAGAAGTCCTTCGGCGTTGCTTTAGGTTTATCCATAGCTAAAGTATGCATACGATACGACGCTTTGACAAGCTATTGACAAATAAAGCTAGGTGTGATAGAATTGCCTTACCGCGGGATATCCGCGTGGTACTTCGTTCCCACACAACACAGAGAGGATACCTACGATGCGCCACAGCAAAAAGTTGTTGAGTGTCGAGAACGACCCGGGCGGCAATGAGACCGACTCGGGTTGGGTCGGTCCACTGGACAGCGGCCCGACAGTCAACAGCCGGTCGCGGCCCTGCCGCTGCCGGCACTGCCGCTCCCGACGTTTGAGATGCAATTCGGCGACCAGTGGAACCCGAACTTTCTCCAGGCACACGCCGACATCAGTATACTCTTCGGCGGACAGCAGGCCGACCTGATGTTCGGCAACGACCACGGCGTCAGTCTGCTGAACGGCAACGGCGGGGACGACCTGCTCGTCGCCAACGGCGGCACGACGCTTATGACCGGCGGATGGGGGCACGACACGTTCTTCATCAACATCCCCGTCAACAACTCGGCTCCCACAAGCCCGGTCCCCTTCTTTGGGAACGGCAACAGCGTCACTATCATGGACTTCAACAAGTACGAGGATAGTGCGCCGGTGCTGATCCAAAGCAACGGCTACGGCTATGTTGTCGACGCCTTCGCGGCGGCCAAGAACTGGGGCTACGCCAAGGACGCAAATCTGGCTGTGGATATCAAAGGCGTCCACATTGAGTTCGTGGGCATCGCCTATGAACTCAACCCTTACATCGACGGTAAAGGCTGACGGCCGAAACAGTCAGCATACTTCAGGGGCCCGGCACAATGCCGGGCCCTTTTCTTTTTACATAGTTATCCGTGCAAAAATTCGATAACGTCACCATCCTGCACGACATACTCCTTGCCTTCGGTGCGAATTTGGCCCAGGTCGCGCGCTTTTGCAAAGCTACCGGCCTCGAGCAGTTTTTGCCAATGGATAACCTCGGCGCGGATAAACTTGGTTTCAAAATCAGAGTGGATTGCCGCTCCGGCTTTGGGTGCAGTTGCGCCGCGCGGCACGGTCCATGCGCGTGTCTCGTCCTCGCCCGTCGTAAAGAAGGATATGAGTCCCAACAGCTCGTACCCGCCGCGGATGAGCGTGTTGATACCGTCGTCAAACACACCATACTCCTGGCGGAACTGCTGTTTGTCGTCGGTGTGCAGCTCGCGCAACTCGCTTTCGACATGCGCGTCGACCACCACGTAGGTGGCGTTATTCTTTTCAAAAAACTCCATCAACCGCCGCCACCGCTCGTCGTTGGGAGTCTCGTCCAGGTTATGCCCACCCGCCTCTTTGTTTAAGACGTAGAGCACCGGCTTTTTGGCGATGTGCATATGCGGGTCCTTCGTATCCATGTCTGCAAGTACAAGCTCGGTCAAGATGAGCTCGATGTCGGCGAGCGGGTCGATCTGCTCTTGGGTGTTGGCGACGTTGGGGTTCTCAAAAATCCGCACCACGTGCGCGATAGCATCTACCTGCCGGATGTGGGAGAGAAATTGGTTGCCCAGGCCCTCCCCTTCTGATGCGCCTTTGACCAGCCCCGCGATATCGACAAACTCCACCGCCGCCGGTACATCCTTTTCTGACTGGCTTAGTGCGGCCAGCTTCTCGCGTCTTTCGTCCGGCACGGCCACCACACCTACCGACGGGTCGATGGTGGCAAAGGGGTAGTTAGCAACCAACACGCTCTTTTTGGTAAGAGCATTAAAAAGAGTGGACTTGCCGACGTTCGGCAGCCCGACGATACCGATACTTAAAGCCATAAAAGATGAATATACACTACTCCCCCCACTTGCCCAAACGCCCCGCTTCGCGGCGCCAGCCGTTTTTCATCCACTCGGGTGCTATGTCGGTGGGTCCAAGACGGGTCACGCGTGTTTTAAATCCGGCAAACCACAGGATGCCCATTTTTATTTCGTTGGTGTAGTCGCCAAAGAACAACCAAATAAACCACGGCGGCGACCCGGAGAGCACAATGACGCGCGCGGTCTTGCCTTTAAGGCGTTTGCGCCAGCCGAGCGCCAATGTACCGTTGCTATGTTTGCGCATGTTGAAAGAAAATCCCGGCAGCCACATGCGGTCAAAGAGGCCTTTAAGCAGCGCGGGCATAGTCTGCCACCAGTTGGGGTACACAATCACAAAATGGTCGGCCCACTTGATGGCCTCTTGCAGGGTTTTGAGGTCGGGTTCCAGCTCTTGTATCGCCGTGTAGCCCAAATGGAGTATGGGGTCGAACTTCAGCTCGGCCAAGTTAAACCGCCGGACATCGTGGCCCTCTTTTTTGGCGGCGGTCTCGTAGATGAGCGCCATCTCGCTCGACAGCGTAGCCCCCGGGTTGGGGTGGCCGAGCAACAAGACTATCTTTTTCTTTTTTGAATGGTCGCTGAAAAATCCCATATGTTTCTACGCTAACTTTACCACTGCCGGGCGGTCATGGCGCTCGAGGTCTGCAGGAGTTTTCGGCATAACCCGCAGTGCCGGGAGAGCAGATTGCTCGGCTTGAGGCGCTGTGCTCGCAGCGCTAGCCTTTGGCGGAGCAGGGGGTGGTGGCGGTGGGACCGGGCGTGCTGCAGAAGAGGCGCTTTGCACGGGTACGGGCCATAGGGGCTCGGAATGCTCGAGCAGGTTGGGGTTTTTGGTGAGCGTCAGCGGCGATGGGATAACCGGCAGGTTGATTGGAGGCGGTGGTACAGGCTTTGGTGGTGGAGGTGGAGGTGGAGGTGGCGGAACTGGTTTGGGGAGCGGAGGTGGAGGAGGTGGGGGTGGGGGTGGAACTGGCTTAGGAGTAAGCGGCGGCGTTTTTATAATGACCGGCGCAGGGACAGGTTTGGGGACTTCTTTGACCACCAGTTTCGGTGCAGCAATAACCAACGGAGATTTTTTCCTCCAGTGCATCAACCCCAAAAAACTTGCCCACACGACTGCAAACAGCACCATCCAAGTCACGTACAGTATCCCGAGCGTTGCCCACGAGGCGACCGGGGCAAGCGTGTGTATCAAAAAAAGAGCATACCACGTGCCGCCGGCAAACCCATACACAATGTTGCTCCACCCCTGCAGTCTCCCCTGCACCATATGAACCCCGAGCAGTACCAGCACCAGCGCGCATTTAAACAAAAACGCGGGTTCGTAGAGCACTGCCCCCGCAATAGGCAGGTATGCAAAAGCGGACGCAATGATAAACACAAAACCAACCGTAAGCGCGTTGTGGGCCGCATGCGCGTAGCTTGCATGCGGAGAGTCCTTCTCACCATGATGCACGGCGACCAGGTGCGTGCACAAAAGCACGGTCATCGAGCCCACGCCGAGCATCACGCCGAGCTGTTGCCCCAGGTAGATAGCAATATAAAGGAGCTCTCCGAGCGCCATATCTCAAAAGTATAGCAGACAAAAATTTGTGGACCCGACCGGGATCGAACCGGTTACCTCTTCCATGCCATGGAAGCGCTCTACCAAGTGAGCTACGGGCCCTGCAGACGATTAATGTAGCACAAACATTTTACAAAATCACCGTGGCGCCATCGGAGCGGACTTCGAGTACGCCGCCTTCGATTGAGAATACTTTTGGTGCATCACCGGCGACGAGGTGCACGCGGGCTTCGCCCGGTTTAAGCGTGGTGATAAGCGGCTCGTGGTGCCCCAGCACGGTCATCTCCCCTTCTGCACCAGGGACGGTCAGCGAGTATGCCTCTCCCTCAAACAACACCTCATCAACTTTTGCAATAACAACATGCATAAAATATGGAGGACTGTCCTTGATATTACTCCGCCTTTACAGAATCAATCCCGCCTTTCATATAGAACGCGCTTTCCGGTTTGTCGTCGTGCTTGCCCTCCAAAATTTCTTTGAACGACCGCACCGTCTCTTCGACCGGCACATACACACCCGGGATGTTGGAGAAGACCTCGGCCACATACTGCGGTTGTGACAGGAAGCGCTGTATCTTGCGTGCGCGATACACCAGCTGTTTGTCTTCATCCGACAATTCTTCGATACCCAAGATCGCGATGATGTCCTGCAAGTCTTTATAACGCTGGAGCACGCGTTTGACCTCGAGCGCCACTTTATAGTGCTCCTCGCCCACGATGTCGGGGTCGAGCGCGGTCGAGTTTGACTCCAACGGGTCGACGGCCGGGTATATGCCGATGCCGGTCAGTGCACGCGAGAGCACGATGGTGGAGTCGAGGTGGGCAAAGGTCGTCGCCGGTGCGGGGTCGGTCAGGTCGTCGGCCGGCACGTATATCGCCTGCACCGAAGTGATAGAACCTTTTTTAGTCGAGGTGATGCGCTCCTGCAACTGGCCCATCTCCTCGGCCAAGGTCGGCTGGTAGCCCACGGCCGAGGGTACACGGCCCAGCAGCGACGACACTTCAGAACCCGCCTGCACAAAGCGGAAGACGTTATCCATAAAGAAGAGTACGTCCTTGCCCATCTCGTCGCGGAAGTGCTCGGCCATGGTAAGCCCCGACAGCCCCACCCGCGCACGCGCACCGGGGACCTCGTTCATCTGGCCAAAGACCATCGCCAGCTTGTCGATGACGCCGGACTCTTTCATCTCGTGATAGAGGTCGTTGCCCTCGCGCACGCGCTCGCCCACACCGGCAAAGACCGAGTAGCCGCTGTGCTCGGTGGCGACGTTGCGGATGAGCTCCTGCATCAAGACCGTTTTGCCCACGCCCGCACCGCCAAAGAGCCCCACCTTGCCGCCGCGGATAAACGGGGCCAAGAGGTCAATTGATTTGATGCCAGTCTCGAACACCTCGGCCTTGGTTGCTTGTTCAGAAAATGGCGGTGCCTCGCGGTGTATCGGCGCGCGCGGCGCGTCGACCGGCGCGGGCTTGCCGTCGATGGGGTTGCCCACCACGTTAAAGAGCCTCCCGAGCGACAACTCGCCCACCGGCACCGTCACGGGGCCGCCGGTGTCGGTGACCTCTGCACCGCGCGCGAGGCCGGTGGTGTCCATCAGTGCAATCGCGCGTGCGCGGCCGAGCCCCACATGCTGGGCCACCTCGAGCACGACCTCGCGATTGTCGACGCGGGTCTTCAGCGCGTTGCGCAGGGGCGGGAGCGCGCCTTCAAAGTAGACGTCGACGACCGGCCCGATGATCTGTACGATTTTTCCTTTCATATTTTATGCGATCGCCTCCATACCGCCGATAATCTCCGACACTTCGCGTGTGATAGCCGCCTGCCGCGCTTTGTTAAAGCTCAACGTCAGCTCCTCCTGCTTCTCGCCCGCTTTGTCCGAAGCCGACTTCATCGCCACCATGCGCGCGCTGTGCTCGCTCGCCTGGCTCTCGAGCAGTGCATGATGCAGTATGATTTGTGCGAGCCTCGGCAGCAACACGTCGAGCACCTCTGACTCGCCGGGCTCGATAGTGTAGGAGGCGGGCGCAGAAACGGTGTCAGTCTGCGCAAAGAGCCCGCGCGCGGGCACGATATCCTCGACCACGCGCACGAGCTCTTGCGTGGTAAGCGGGAACATTTGCCGCACCGTGGGGCGCTGTTCAAACGTCGATACAAAGTTTTGATACGCCACAAATACCGCATCCGCCTCTCCTGCGGCAAACCTTTCTGCAAGGTCTGCCGCGTTTGCCGCTTTGCTGATACTAAATCCGCGCTTACCGAAATAGTCTTCGGCTTTTTTACCCAAAGCGACCACTTCGACACTTTGCGGTGTGAGCCCGCGCTCGGTCATATGCGCATGCGCCGCACGCAACACACTCGAGTTGAGCCCGCCGGCCAGCCCTTTGTCGCTCGTAATCACCACGTATATCGCTTTGGCAACCGGGCGGCTCTGCATCAGCGGGTGTTCTTCGGCGCCCGAAACGCGCGAGAGCACCGAGGCGGCGGCACGGGCATAGGCGCGGCCGCGCAGCGCCGTCTGCTGGGCTTTGCGCATCTTGGCAGCCGAAACCGCCTCCATCGCTTTGGTGACGGTCTGCGACTTTTTCATCGCCACTATCTTGGTCTTTATTTGCTTTAATCCAGCCATTTGTTATTTGATGCTTGTTACTTGGAGCTTACCTCGAAGAGGTCAGGATGTGTGTCTTCGAATTTCTTCAGTTGGACTTTGAGCTCCTCTTCGGTCTGGACCGCAATGTCGCGTGCGCGCGCTATCGACTCGAGTATCATCTGGGCGTTTGTATCGAGATATGTCATCAGCTTTTCCTCGTACTCCGGGACACGCTCGACAGGCACGCGCGCAAGATAGCCGTTGACTGCCGCGTAGATAATGAGCGCCTGCCGCTCAAAAGCCATCGGGGCCGCGTTCTTTTGTCGCAAAATCGCCATCAGCCGCTGGCCAAAGTCGATGCGCTTCTTGGTGTCGGGGTCGAGGTCTTGGGCAAACTGCATAAACGCCTCCAACTCGCGGAATTGCGCCAGCTCAAGCTTGATACGACCGCTGACTTTTTTCATCGCTTTGGTCTGCGCCGAGGAGCCGACGCGCGACACCGAGATGCCCGCGTTGATAGCGGGGCGCATCCCTTTGTTAAAGAGGTCTGTCTCGAGGAATATCTGTCCGTCGGTGATAGAGATGACGTTGGTGGGGATATAGCCGGAGACGTCGCCTTCTTGCGTTTCGATAATAGGGAGCGCGGTCAGCGAGCCCCCGCCTTTTTCTTTATTAAGCTTGGCGGCGCGCTCCAGAAGGCGCGAGTGCAGGTAGAAGACGTCGCCCGGGTACGCCTCGCGGCCCGGTGGGCGGCGCAACAGCAACGACAGCTGGCGATACGCCACCGCGTGTTTGGACAGGTCGTCATAAATAATCAATGCATCGCGGCCTTGGTCCATAAAATATTCGCCCACCGCCGCACCGGCAAAGGGTGCCAAGTACTGCAGGGCCGCCGGAGCCGATGCGCCGGCATCCACCACAATCGTGTACTCCATCGCCCCCGCCTCTTTGAGCTGTTGCACCAGCCGCGCGGTCTTACTTTCTTTCTGCCCCACCGACACATAAATACAAATCGGCCGCGACTCTGCGGGCTCGGATTTTTGGTTCAAAATAGTATCAACCGCGACCGTGGTCTTGCCGGTGTATCGGTCGCCGATAATCAGCTCGCGCTGGCCGCGGCCGATGGGGATCATCGAGTCGATGGCTTTGATGCCCGTGTGCAAAGGTTGGTTGACCGACTGGCGGTCCATCACACCGTAGGCCTCACGTTCGATAGGGTTGCGCCGATTGCTTGCAATCGCCCCGAGTCCATCGAGGGGTTCTCCCAAGGGGCTTACAACGCGGCCCAACAATGCGTCGCCCACGGGGATAGAAAGTACTTCTCCGGTCGCTTCGACCGTCATCCCCTCTTGTATCGCCCCCGTATCACCAAGCACTATCGCGCGTACCGAGTCCTCTTCGAGGTTGAGTATCACGCCATAGACCGCAGAAGCCCCTACTGCGTCTCTGAGCGCCTTGCCGTGAGCAACGTCGAATCGGACCATCTCCGACATAGTGGCGCCGGAGAGCCCCTCTATCTCGGCAACGCCGTCGCCCACACGCAACACCACCCCCGTGTTGGTGGGGCGGGCAGAAGGCTTGAAGCCCTCTATTTCTTTTTTAAATTGTTCGATGAAGTTAGGCATTGGTGAGTGTTCTATACAGTTCCAACAGGACTCGGGTGCGTTCTTTTTCGGGAGTTACTTTTTTATGTTCCTTCAGCCGATGCTCTTGCAGCACCAACTTTTGGTATTCCGAGTAAATATGCGGGAGCAACTTTTCGTGACCGCGGCGCGCCAGCGCCCCCCGCAGGTCCCCCAACTTGGCCCGGTCTCCCAGCGCGTATAAAGCTTGTGCATAATCCGAAGCAAGAGACATATACTTTTTTATTTGCCCAAGGCAGAGCCTTGTGCTGTGAGCGCTTTCTCCATCCCCAGCACAATAAGCTTGGCGACCTCTTGCTTACTTTCTGCTATCGCTCGGGCCTTAAGGTCGGCGGCATGCGCCTCAGCCTCGCGCACCAGCGCCGCGGCGGCGGCCTCGCCTTTTGCCGCCAACTCGCGCTCTTTTTTGGTGCCGGCCGCACGCGCGGCGGCGGCCAGCGAGTCGGCCTCCTTGCCCGCCTCGGCAAGCACTAGGGCGCGCGCCTGTGCCGTCTCGGCCAGCGCAGCTGCGGCAGCGGCCGCATCACGCACGCCTTGTGACACCACTACTCGACGTTGCTCGAGCATACGCATCACCGGTGCATACAAAAAGTACCACAGCACCGCCAACAGCAGGCCAAAATTGACCGCGTTTATAAGCAGCAAGTGCCAGTCTATGCCGAAGGTGGTAAGAATTGCGTCCATGAGGCGGAGAACAAAGTAACACTACGTAAACTTGATAATAAACCCGACCACGACCGCAAAGATCGCCAGCACGTCGGTGACGGCGATGCCGATATACATCGTCGTCTGTATCTGCCCGGCGGCCTCGGGGTTGCGCCCAATAGCCTCCAAGGCCTTCGACACCAAGATACCAAGCCCGATGCCCGGCCCGATGACCCCGAGCCCCACCACGATCGCCATGCCCAAGGTTTTTGCTACTTCAATGTCCATGTGGTTCTGTTATTGCTAATTTAATAAATGCCAACGTAAGGATGGCGAATATCGCCGCCTGCAAGAGCCCGATAAAGGCCTCAAAGGCCATCAGCGGCACCGGCAGGAAGTACGGCACAAAGGTGCCCACCACCATCAGCAGGACCTCGCCGGCGAATATCGCTCCGAAGAGCCGGAAGCTAAACGATATAAGACGCGCGAGATTACCGACGAGCTCGAGGAGCCCAACGATAAATCCCATCGCGCCTCCCCTAAAATTAACAAATTTTGAGCCATATTTCAATACGCCCAGTGTGAGTATGCCGCTCAACTCGATCACAAAGAACGAGATGAGTGCGAGCGCGAGCGTGGTGTTTAGGTCGGCCGTCGCCGGGTGGAAGAGCGGTGAGCCACCCGCCCGCAGTGTCCCGTAGATAGGAAAGAACTCCAGCCAGTTGGCCGCGAGTATAAAGAGGAATATCGTGGTGATAAACGGGAAGTAGCGCAACGCCAACTGCCGGCTGCCCAAGGTCTTTTCAAACAGGTCGAGCAGGTACTCAAAAAGCATCTCAAAGAGGTTCTGTACCCGGCCGGGGATCAGCTGTGGGTTATGTCCCACGACAATGCCCACGACAATAAGCACGGCCATGACCAACCACATGCCCAGGGTGGCGTTGGTGACGGGGAACCCCCACACAGTAAATAGGCGCTCTGCGGCGAGCGTAATATGCAAACCCTGCTCCATACCGATACCCTTTTATAGCATATAATCAAGCACATGCCTTTTATAGTGCTGGCGCTCATAATCGCGGCGGCGCTGGGCGCCACCGTCTCGGTGGCGGCTCAAGACTCGCTCCCCGGCGACCCGTTGTGGGGGTTTAAAGTGCATATAAACGAGGGCGCTGCCGCCGCACTTGCCGCAGAGGGCCGCGCACAGGCCGACTTGGACCTTGCTGCCATAGCGACCCGCCTACAGGAGGCTGCCACGCTATCCGCCAAGGGCATCCTGTCCCCTGCGGCCAAAGCAGAGCTCGAGGCCAACATCGCTGGCCACGCCGAGCGCATAGAAACAGAAATAAAAAAGCTCCAGACCCACGGTGACTACCTTGGGGCGGCCGACGTGGCGACGCGGTTTCAGGCCACGGTAGCGCAAGGCGTCTCCGGACCGCTCGACCTCCAGGCGGTGCTTGACCGAGCATCCGCACTATCAGCAAGCGCCACCCCCCTACCCTGATGTCCGACGCAATCTACTACAGCGTGTTGGGCTTTGCGTTTTGTCTTTCGTATGCGGGGATATTTTTTCTGTTCCGGTTCTTCTTTCGCGACCACTCAAGGATGAGCGAACGCGCGATAGCCGCGGCCGCGGGCACTACGCTCGGATTTTTGGTCCTCACCAATATTTTTTATTACATCGTCCCCGACCACGAACTGCAAAACCGCCTCTTGCACGCCTTCGGCGGAGGGTTCTTGCTTTTTGTGGTGTGTTTCCTTGTTGCCCGGGACCTCGCCACCCGCATAGACCGCGTCCGGTTTTTTATATTTAGCTTTTTTATCGTCACCACGCTCGGGGTCGTCAACGAAATAGCCGAGCTCCTGTTGCACCTGTACTTTGGGATGTCCTACGCCACCAACCCGCTGGATACCGCCTTTGACCTCGTCAGCAACACACTGGGCGCCCTCCTCGCCGCCGCCTGCGTCCTCCCGTTTTATAAACGTATAAAATAAAAGATATGGACCAGCTGCCGGTATCAATTACTGTAACGGTCGTGGTGCTCACCGCCTTCCTTATATTCATCACCGCGCTCAAATATGCGGGGTTGAGCGAGTTTTCCCGCACGCGGCTCATGATGACCTCGTTCTTTTGCTTCATAGTCACGACGCTCACCATATCGTTTTGGCCCTACACGTTGGTGACGCTCCCCTTTACCATCCCCGCCTGTGTGGTGGGTATCGTGCTCGGTTATGCGCTGGGGGTGCGTGCGGCACGGCAGCGCCTAAGCGCCGAGGGTATGGTCCATTACATGGAGCACTTTGCGCACATCCACCCGACGCACTTAAAAAATCTCACGTGGTGGAGCCTAATCAACTTTTACTCGGTGATGAGCGCGCTCGTGCTTATCAACTTGGTGGGTTTTAGTACGGTGTTGTTTCGCGACGCGCAAACATTGGCAATTTTGACCAGCGCGGTCGGCGCCTTCCTGCTCGGCACCATCATCCCCTACCTTATCCACCTTTGGAGTATTAAAGCCAAACATCCCAGCACCAGCAGCACGAGCGAGAGGTAGAACACTCTTCGGGCCCGTGCGCGCTCGCGGTCGTGTTGCGGGCGCCGCACCAACAAGGGCACGCCCGCGGCGCTGTACTCGTCAAAGCGATACCGTGCGATGGCCAAAAAGTGCGGTATCTGCCACAAAAATAAGAACAAGAAGAGCCCCAGCGCATAGAGGTCGAGTACGCCGGCCGCCGCGGCGTATCCCACGACCGGCGGCATAGCGCCCGCGACCGCGCCGGGTATGAGCGCGTACCCGCTGTGGGGTTTAAGCGGCGTGTAGACAAACACATAGACCACAAACCCAAACAGTGCCGCCGCCAGCGTGAGCCAATTGACCAAAGCAAGCACGAGCGTCCCCACAACGATAAGCAATAATCCAAAAACAAATGCCGCACGCGGCCGCACGCGCCCCGCCGCCAGTGCGCGGGTTTTGGTGCGCTCCATGTGTTGGTCTAAAAGGCGGTCGGCGTAGTTATTAAACACACAGGCGCTTGCCACCACAAAAGAAAGCCCGAGCAGCATCAAAAAAAATATCCGCCAATCAAATAGGCTGGGCGAGGCGAACACAAACGCCGCTGCGGCCACCAGCACGTTCATATACACCATGCGCGGCTTGGTCAGGTGATAATACTCGCTACTCATCGGGTGGTTGGGGGAAGATATTTTCTTCGACACGCACGTCGGGCTGCTCTTGCATCTGGCTATGCGCGAGCGTGTGCATGATCCAGAGCGTCCCGCCGACGAGTATGGCGACGATAATAAGCGCAAAGGCAAAGAGAGTGAGGTTCCAGCGCGGCTTGTCTTCATCACCCAAGTGCAAGAAAAATATAAGTTGTACCAACAACTGGGCGAGCGCCAGCGCTACGAGGATGGGTACCATCGCGCTATGCGGGGGGAACGTGTGCTGGTTATTGAGATGCTCCTGCAGAAGTCCAAAAGCCCCGAGCGTAAGTAGGAGGGAGATGCCGAAACCGATGCTGTAGGTGCGTAGCGTCTTCATAGTGCGAGAGCTCCAAACAAGTAGACGAAGGTAAATATGAATATCCAGATGATATCGAGGAAGTGCCAAAACAATCCAAAACACGCGAGCTTGCGCAGCGTACCTTCGGAAAGGCCCCTAAGGGCGACGTGCAACATAATCACCAGCATCCACAGCGACCCGAGCGCGACGTGCAGACCGTGCGTCCCCACCAGCACAAAGAATGCCGACAGCGAGGCGCTTGTGCTCGGCCCGCTCCCCTCTGCAATCAGACGGCCAAACTCATGTAATTCCATCCCCAAAAATGTCAGGCCAAGCAGGAGTGTCAGTGCAAGCGCGCCGAGCGCAAGAACTTTTTTATGGTGTCGCGCCGCAAGCAGTGCGAGCCCGGCCATAAAGCTCGACGTGAGCAGCAGCAGTGTCTCGACCAGGACAAACGGCAGGCTGACAAAGTCCTGTACCGACGGAGCGCCAAACGTGGCACCCTGCAACACCGCATAGGTGGCAAAGAGTCCTGCAAAGAGCACACAGTCGCTCATGAGGTAGACCCAGAAACCAAAGGTTACTTTGTCGTTAGGCATGGTGTGTTTCAAAAGACCGGACGATGAGTAGCGCCACAATACCCACCACACCAAGCGTAGCGAGCCACCAGATATGCCAGACGAGGGCAAACCCAAAGACGAGCGCACCTGCGGCTATCAATAATCCTCCGGAGGTATTTTCATTGAGTGGCGAGGCAGGCGGCGGCGAGGTGGTTGTCCACTCCAAGTGGGTGCCGTTCCAGGGATTGTTGCCGGCGGGATTTTTTTTGCGGTCGCGGATACTCACCACCAATTGCAGAAATTGGAAGAGCATCCCGAGCCCTATCACGCATGCGCCGACGGCCGCGACCACGAGCAACGGCTGGAACTCGACCCCCACCTCGCTTAGACGCCGTGTCATCCCCATCAAACCCAGTGCATAGAGCGGGATAAACGCAAGCAAAAATCCGACAATCCAACTCCAGAACGCATAGACGCCCAGACGCTCGTTGAGCATAAAGCCAAATATTTTGGGGAACCAGTACACAAACCCCGCAAAGAACCCGAACAGCACGCCGCCGATGACCATGTTATGGAAGTGCGCCACCAAAAAGAGACTGTTGTGGAGCTGAAAGTCGATGCCGGGGATAGACATCAGCACCCCCGTCATCCCACCGAGAATAAACGTGGTCAAAAATCCCATAAACCACAGCATCGGTGTTGCAAAAATGATGCGGCCGCGGAACATCGTAAAGAGCCAGTTGAACACTTTGACCCCGGTGGGTATCGCGATGACCATAGTCATAATGCCAAAGAACGCGTTGACGTTTGCCGATGCGCCCATCGTAAAGAAGTGATGCACCCACACCACGAACGAGAGTACGACGATAGACATAGTCGCCACCACCATCGACGTGTAGCCAAAAAGGCGTTTTTGAGAGAAGGTCGGCACAATTTCTGAAAAAGCGCCGAAGGCGGGCAGGATTAAAATATAGACCTCCGGATGGCCCCACGCCCAAATGAGGTTGACGTACATCATCGCCGAGCCGCCGAGGTCGGTCGTAAAGAAGTGTAGCCCGAGTGTGCGGTCGAGCGAGAGTAATGCGAGCGTTGCGGTGAGTATGGGGAATGCGAAGATGACCAAGAGCATCGAGCCGAGTGCCGTCCAAACAAATATCGGCATCTTCATAAGCGACATCCCGGGCACGCGCATCTTGAGTATGGTGACCAAAAAGTTGATGCCGGAAAGGAGCGTGCCGACGCCCGCGATTTGGAGCGCCCATATGTAGTAGTCCACGCCGACCCCGGGGCTGAAGTAGAGCTCCGAGAGCGGCGGGTAGGCAAGCCAGCCGGTGGCGGCAAACTCCCCCACCACCAGCGACAGGTTGATGAGCGCCGCGCCGGCGACGGTGAGCCAGAAGCTCATCGAGTTGAGGAAAGGGTACGCAACATCGCGCGCGCCTATTTGGAGCGGCACAATGCAGTTGATCAGCCCGAACATAAACGGCATCGCCACAAAAAAAATCATAATAACGCCGTGCGCGGTAAACACCTGCGCGTAATGGTCGGGCGAGAGGTACCCCGCGCCGTCGCCTACGGCGAGCACCTGTTGGGCGCGCATCATAAAAGCGTCGACGGCACCGCGCGCGAGCATCACAAAGGACAGCGCGATATACATGACACCTATTTTTTTGTGGTCGGTGGTGGTGAGCCAGTGTTTGTAGAGCCACCCCCAGCGCTGGTAGTAGGTCAAGAGCCCCACCACGGCGAGTACGCCGAAGAGCACCGACAGTTGTGCAACCGTCTCTATCGGGCCGTGCAAAAACGCATTTAAGGTAAGTGTGCCAAACATGTTAGTGCGCGTGGGCCGGGGCCTGCGGCCCCGTAAATTTTGTCACTATTGTATTGTAGAGGCTATTTTCGGCGGTGCCGTAATAGACGGCCGGGCCGGCGGCGCTAGGGGCAGCGAGCGGCACATAGGTGTGGTGGTCCAACACCAAAGGAGACTCTTTGACCCGCTGTACCCACGCGTCAAAATCCTCCGGCGAGAGCGCCTTGGCCACAAACTTCATCTGCGCAAAACCCGCGCCGCTGTAGTTGGCCGACATACCGGCAAACGTCCCCGGTTTGTCCGCGACCAAGTTCAGTATGTTGACCATGCCGGTCATTGCATATATCTGGCCGCCCAACTGCGGTATCCAAAACGAGTTCATCGGCGCATCGGCCGTGACCTCAAAGCGGACCGGGCGCCCGACCGGCACGGCGAGCTCGTTGACCGTAGCAACCTGCTCTGTTGGGTATATAAAAAGCCACTTCCAGTCGAGCGCGACCACTTGGACCACGAGCGGTGCCCCACCCGGGAGCGGCAGCCGCGGGTCGAGCTGGTGCGTGCTCGTCCACGTGAGCGCACCGAGTATGAGCACTATCTCAAACGGGATAGCCCACCACACCAACTCTTCGAGCTTGCCGTGTTGCCAGTTGGGCAGGTACTTGGCCTTGGTGTTGCCCGCGCGGTAGCGCCATGCAAAAAAGAACAGCAGGCTCAACACCGGCACTGCCACGATAAACATCAGCAAGGTGGCGCTGACCAGCAGGCCGCGTTCTGCGAGCGCGACAGAGCCTTGTGGTTGGAGTACGGCAAACGCGCCGAGCAAGTACATCATGCTCAATAGTAGCATTGTATCTTTGTGCGCGATGCGGTAGTTTTCTATAGTAGAAGGACAGATACAGAGGTGTCGCAATGAATCTGCTACTGCCGGACCTACTGTCGTCAGTTGCTCCACCGGCACTGCTCGAAGTGCCCAAGAGCTTGTGCTTGACGCCGGACAAGAACCGCACGTGGGCCGCGTTTTTTGGGCTCTCGGCGATGGACGGGCACAGCAAGGGTCGAGAAGTCGCCGAGACGGTCATACAGGCGGCGTTCGATGCCGGTACCGATGATGTCGCCGTCTGGATGATGTCGGCGTCCAACAAGGGCAAGCGCCCGACCTTTGAGCAGGATCATCTTAAGAATCTGCTCAAAGAGGCCATCCGTAGTCGCGAGGAGAAGAAGGACGAGGTCGGCTTCTACGTGTGCGGTCCGCTGCACGTGTTTCGGGACCCCGAGCTCGACGACCTGGTGGCCCGTGCTCACGAGCGCAACTCCCCGACCTTCCGCAAGCGGCTCACGGTGTTGTGCGCGTACCGCGGGATATCGGACTTTAAGCAGGCGGCGGCGCGCGTTTGTGAAGAGATGGGGCCGGAGGCGGTGGAAAACGAGGACATGATCCGGCGGTTTATGTGGATCAAGCATCTGCCGCCGCAGATTGATATGTTTCTGCGTACGGGTGTCGACCCCCAGAATCGGCACAACTCGGACTCGCTGCTGCCGCTCCACGGCGAACAGGCGTTCGTGTACGACACGCCCGTGTGGTGGCCCGACTTTACCGTCGCCCACCTCTACGAGGCGTTTCGGTGCTTCGGCGAAAGCAAGCGCCCCCGCGGCGCATAACGGACACCTCGGTGTCCGTTTTTTTATTTTTGTGGACTCATCGGGAATCGGACCCGAGCCTCGTCAATGCGAATGACGCGTAATACCACTTTACTATGAGCCCGGTCGGGCTGCTGGGAATCGAACCCAGTCTTCACGCACCCGAAGCGCGCGTACTACCGGTATACTACAGCCCGCGTGCCCTCCCGTAGCTTTATGCGAAGGAGGGAATGCTGACGAAATATACCAGTAAAAAGAAAAAGGGTCGAGCTTACGCTCGACCCGACGCCCGTGACTTACCCCTGCCCGTGTGCGTCCTGCGACACCTTCGCCTTGCGCCGTCGCGGTTGCGGCGGTGGCGGCACGTCCGGGATGCACTGCGTCTTGTCCAGAATAAACCTGCCGATGGCCGAAGCCGCGGGTAGCCCGAGCCGCTTTGCAAACTTCTTGAAGCCGGGGAGGTTCTGGTAATTCCCCTGCTTGAGGTCCGCGATAGTCCATTGCTGACACTGACCCTTGATGTCCTTCGAGGAGCCGGTTACATACGCCCGGCCGAAGAGCGCCCCGGTTGCATCCCGTCCATACTTGATGATCAGACGGTCGTGCGCGGCCCCTTCGCCGGACCAGAGCTCCCGAATCTCGTAAGCCCTGATGACCACCGACGGCCGCCCGTCGGTCCCCAGTGTGTCCGGGTCCAACACCTTACGCGTAAGCTGGTGCATGATTTTGCACGGCATCGATAGCCCCTATGTGCTTGCCTCACCCCCGGCCCAGTGCCGGTGGTATGTCCAAAACCATACTACTCTGCTTTGTATTTGTCTAATGCTGTTTGTGGTGGTCACAAGCTCGTTTGCACCGTCGCGCAAACGCCTCGCGACCCCGGCTCGCGGTTTTGCAAGTGCAAAACATCGCTCCGCCTTGCACCAAGCACAAAACCTGCCGCAGGGCAGGTTGTTATGTCTTTGGTGCACCCTGTAGGACTCGAACCTACTACCTCTGCAATGTGAATGCAGCGCTCTAACCAGATGAGCTAAGGGTGCGCGAGATTTATCCTACCCTAGAAATTTTAAAAAAAGAAAGCCTATGCTTTATATTTTCCTTAAAAAAAGCTAGAGTAGTGTATAAGGGCCCTTAGCTCACTTGGTAGAGCGCCTCATTTGCAATGAGGAGGTAACCGGTTCGATCCCGGTAGGGTCCACAAAATATCCAAGTATTTTCCTTTCCTCGTCAAGAACGGCAAAATATCCAGAAATCGCCTATAGACGGCGGCTATCCCCAGTTTACCCACACCTAATCCCCACCCGTCTTCATTGACGCTTGCCCCCTTTTATATATAGTACCCGTCCGGCCTAAGTCGGCTTCTTTTCGGGAGGAATCCATATGGACCTCGCGTTGAGGTTGAATGTTCTTGCCACCGGCGCAGTCATCGTGTTTGTCGGTGCCATCCTGTTCGGCGCGTTCTGACCATCTGTTCATCTGTGCAGTTCCCAAGGCCGCCTTACCCGCGGCCTTTTTTATTTCAATTCGTCTATCTTCGCCGCCACAATGAAATCGTTTTCCGAAAGGCCGTCCATCGCGTGAGTCATAAGCTCAACACCCAAGCTCCCCCAGGCTACCGTTAGGTCCGGGTGATGATTCTCCTCCTCGGCGATTTTACCAATCTTGTTGGCCATGTCGAGCGCCTCTTGGAAGTTTTTAAACCGGAAGGTCCGCGCCAGCATCCGATGCTGGTCGATGAGCATCCACTCGGGGCTCAGCTGCTGCATCAAGACCTCTACCTGGTCCGGATTGAGCGGCTCGCCCCCTTCCTCGCACGGCACACATTTTCGTTTGGCTAGTTCAGACATACTATTTTTTGCGTCGGGCCAACTCTACCACATGAGATATGAATTCCGATAGTTTCGCACCCGCGGCGTAGAGCGCCTTGGGGAGGAGCGATTGCTCGGTCAAGCCCACCGCCTGTGCACTGTTGAGCTCCAAAAAGTAGATGCCCCTCTTACTTACAATAAAGTCCGAGCGCGAGTAGTGCGCCGCGCCCAACAATTCATGTGCGAGTGTTGCCACGCGCTCTAACTCGGCCTTTTCTTTGGTCGAAAAGTTGCCCGGCACACGCTCTTCGGTCGCTCCATTATATTTGACCTCATAATCAAAAAAACGTTTTGGAGGCGGGATGATCTCGACCGGCATCAGCGCATAGGTCTTCTGCCCCCGAAACCCGTCGATGACGCCCACCGTCGCCTCTTTGCCGCGTATCAATTCCTCGACCAGCACCTCCGGCGAAATCTGCGAGGCGTGTGCGAGCGCCGCGGCAAGCGTATAAAAATTGTCCGCAACCATAACCCCCACCGAGCTCCCGCCGATGACCGGTTTGACTATCGAGGGATGCGGCATCGTGCGAAACAGCTCTACCGCAAGCTGTTCCCGCTCGCCTTCGTCCTGCGGCACCGCTACCACGACCCCGTGCGCGACCTTGATGCCGCTCTTTTTGAGCAGCTCTTTGGTGTGCTGTTTATTGAAGGCCAGTTTTGACGCCAAAGCATCCGAGCCGGTGTAGGGCACACCCAGGCCGTCGAGTATGTGGTGGAGTTGGCCATCCTCGCCGTACTCGCCGTGGATGGCGTTCCACGCGACATCAACTCCAAAGAGCGCCTGCTCGGGCGAGACCGCGACACCGTGCAGGTGCCAGTCCCCGCCGCGCGATATAAAAATGTCCCGTGGCTCGTACAACTGGGTATCAAGCTCGCGCAATACGGTGGCTCCGCTCTTTAAAGACACGTCATACTCACTCGAAGGCCCACCTCTCAAAACCCCAACAACTGTGCGCATGCGACAATTATAACGTAAGTTTCTTTCGAGAAGTTTTACGGTGATAGCCGATAGCAAAGCGGTGCGCTTCGGCGTTGGCCAAGAGGATGTCACGTTCGCGGTCCTTGATGAGCGTGCGGTCGCCGAGGATGTGGTGCGGGCGGTGCTTTTCGTCCTTGACCACCCCCACGACCGGGATAGCCATCCCGTACTCGGCCAAGACGCGCTGTGCCGCGTTGACCTGCGCCTTGGCGCCGTCGACCACAACGATGCGCGGTAGCGGCCACTCGTCGTGCCCCAACCGGCGGGTTAGGACCTCCTTCAGCGCGCTGGCATCGTCGCCCGGCTTCGCCGTTTTGATATTAAATTTGCGGTACTGGCCCTTGACCGCCTCGCCGTCTTCGACAACGACCATCACGCCTACGTTAGCCGAGCCGCGCAGGTGCGCGATGTCGTACGCCTCAATTCGCCCTCCTTCGCCAAGGCTACGGGAGGGCAAGCGTCGAAATTCGTCTTTTATTAAAGAAACGTCCTGGATGTGCTGGAGCGCGTACATTTGGCGGTGCAATTCTTTAGCCTGTTCGAACTCCTCTTCCTTGGCTGCCAAGCGCATTTCTTTGTTGAGCGACTGTATAAGCTGTTTCTTTTTGCCCTTAAACAAGAGGACGATATGTTGGATAGTGCGGCGGTATTCCTTTTTGGTGACTGCGCCGGCACACACGCCCGGGCAGAGTCCCAGTTGATAGTTGAAGCACGGCCGCCCCTGCCCCGGCACACACTTGTCACGGTAGGGGAAAATTTTTCTAATGAGCCGCATCGCCTCTTTGAGCTGTATCCCGTGAGGAAAGGGTCCAAAGGTGTAAGCTGGAACAGAAACATTCTTATCGGAGGAGTTGGGGTCGTGTTTATCTCTCCGGAGAGAAGAATGTTTCTGTTCCAGCTCGCGGCCTCGCACCACCAACACCCGCGGATACTCCTCTTTGGTGATAACGACGTAATTAAAACTTTTGTCGTCCTTGAGCTCCGTATTGTGGGGCGGCTTTTGTGCGTTGATGAGCGATGCCTCCAAAAGAAGGGCTTCCAACACAGAATCGGTTTCCCTCCAATCTATCGTGCGCGCTTTCTGCAACATCTGCACCAGCAGGGGCCCGCGCGTCTCGAGCAGGTCGGAGGCAAAGTAGCTGCGTAGGCGGTCGCGCAGGCTGGTGGCCTTGCCGATGTAGAGCACGCGCTTATTCTTGCCCAAAAAAAAGTACACCCCCGGCATATCCGGTATGCGCTTCATCTTTTTTTTAAACTGCTCGAGCAACATATGAGCGGTTATTTAAGCACTTTTTTGAGATATTTTCCTGTGTGGGAGTTTTTATTGTTGGCCACGTCCTCCGGTGTGCCCTTGGCCACCAGCCTGCCCCCGCCTACCCCGCCCTCGGGGCCGAAGTCCAACAGGTAGTCGGACGATTTGATGATGTCCATGTTGTGCTCGATAAGCACCACCGAGTTGCCCGCCGCCACCAGGCGGTTAAGTATGTCGATGAGCTTGCGCACATCTTCGTAGTGCAAGCCCACCGTCGGCTCGTCGAGCAGGTAGATGGTCTTCTGCAGGTGCGGGCGGTACAGCTCGCTAGATATTTTGACGCGCTGTGCCTCGCCGCCCGAGAGCGTGGTGGCCGACTGGCCCAACTCGAGGTAGCCGAGCCCCACCTCCTCGAGCGTTTTGAGCCGGTCATAAATCGAAGGAATATCTTTAAAGAATTCGAGCCCTTCTTCGATCGTCATCTTCAAAATATCGAAAATGCTTTTTTTGTTGTACTTGACCTCGAGCGTCTCTTTGGTAAAGCGCTTGCCGTTGCAGATGTCGCACGTCACATACACCGTGGGGAGGAAGTGCATTTCTACCGCAATCTGCCCGTTGCCTTCGCACGTCTCACAGCGCCCGCCGGAGCGGCTCTGCGGGACGTTGAAGGAGAACCGGCTCGCCTTCCACCCGCGTGCGCGGGCCTCCGAGCTTTCGGCAAAGAGCTCACGGATAAACGTAAAGGCGCCCGTGTAGGTGGCGGGGTTGCTGCGCGGCGTGCGGCCGATGGGGCTCTGGTCGATGAGTATCGCGCGGCTCAAATGCTCGGTGCCCTCAAACTTGGCCGCATGGTGTGTTTTGTTGGAGCGATACTTTTTGTCAAACCGCACGCGCAGGTTCTCATACAACACATCGTAGAGGAAGGTCGACTTCCCCGAACCCGAAACGCCGGTGATGGTCACCATGCGCCCCAGCGGCACCTCGACATCGAGGTTTTTTATATTGTGTGCGGTCGCGCCTTTTATTTTTAGACTCCCCTTTTCCTTCTCGCGCCGCTCTTCGGGGACCTCTATCGCCTTCTCGCCGCGCAGGTAGGCGAGCGTCACCGAGCCGCTGTCGTTCTTTTTTGCCGTGAGCAGTTTCTCCAACCAGCCTTCGGCCACCACCTCGCCACCGTGCACGCCGGCGCCGGGGCCGATGTCCACCAAATAATCAGACGAGTAGATGGTGTCCTCGTCGTGCTCGACGATGATAATGGTATTGCCCAAGTCGCGCAGGTTGTGCAAGGTCGATATCAGCCGCTCGTTATCGCGCTGGTGGAGCCCGATGGTCGGCTCGTCCAACACATACAAGGCACCCACCAAGCCAGACCCCAACTGCGAGGCCAGGCGGATACGCTGCGCCTCGCCGCCCGAGAGTGTGTTGGCCCGGCGGTCGAGCGTCAGGTAATCGAGCCCGACATTGAGCATAAATTTGAGCCGCGCCGTAATTTCTTTAATAACTGTCTTTGAAATCTCCTGGTCTTTTTTAGAAAGTTCGAGGCTGTCAAAGAAATTATAAGCATCTTGAATTGATAGGTTTGTAATGTTTACTATATTGTAATTTTGAATTTGCTTGTTATTTGAGATTTGTGATTTGGAATTTAAAAAGACGCTTAGCGCTTCTGGTCTAAGGCGTGCGCCCTTGCACGTGGGGCACGGCTCGTCCGACCAAAAGTGCTTGGTGCCGAGCCCGTTGCATGCCGGGCACGCTCCATAGGGCGAGTTAAAAGAAAACAGCCGCGGCTCCACCTCGGGGAAAGAAAATCCGTCGTACGCACACATAAACTTGGTCGAGACAATGCGCTCGCTGATGCCGCTCTCGGCCTTGTGGTCGGGCTCCTCTACTTTGACCAAGCCGTCGGCCTCCTGCAGGGCGCGTTCGACCGCCTCGCCCAAGCGCTCAAGTGCTCCTGCTTTATTCCTTTGAAATTCGGATATCAAAATCTCATCAACCATAGCGTCGATGTCATGTTTTTTGTGGCGCGCAAGTTCTACGCGGTCGCGCAGGCTCACCAGCTTGCCGTCGATTTTTGCCTTTTCAAACCCTTTACCCAAGAGGTCATAGAGTAGCTGGTAGTACTCGCCCTTGCGCCCCACCACCACCGGCGCATAAATACGCACGTGTTCGTTGTTGATTGCAATATCAAATACTTTAATTTGCTTGCCCTTCGGAGCTTTATGCGAAGTAGGGGGAACATGCGCGGAGACCGTTTTTGCGATGCTTTCTACTATCTCCTGGTTGCTGTGCTTTTTAATCTCCCGGCCGCATACCAAACAGTGCGGCTTGCCCACGCGCGCATACAAAATACGCAAGTAGTCGTATATCTCGGTGATGGTCGCCACGGTCGAGCGCGGGTTGTTGCTGCGCGATTTTTGGTCGATAGATATCGCGGGCGAGAGGCCCGTGATCTCCTCAACATCGGGCTTTTGCATCTGGCGGAGAAATTGCCGTGCATAGGCGGACAGCGACTCGATGTAGCGACGTTGCCCCTCGGCAAAAATGGTGTCGAATGCGAGCGATGACTTCCCCGAGCCGGACAAGCCGGTAAACACCACCATCTTGTCTCTGGGGATTTTGAGGTCGATATTTTTTAGGTTGTGGGTCTTTGCCCCCTTAATGTGGATGTGGTCTTCCATAGTGATGTACACAAGTCGCTCGAGCACGCAAACAGCCCCTGCGGCTGCTCCGAGGGGTGGATAACGCGCAGTCTAGCACAAAAGGGGCGGTATGATTATCGCATATGAACAAGCAGACATTCGTGCAGGTCGCGACGGTCGTCTTTACTCTAGTGGGCTTGGTGCACCTCTACCGTGCGCTCAACGCGCTGCCGGTCAACCTGATGGGTTGGGCGGTGCCGGTCGAGTTGTCATGGGCGGTCGGGCTGGTAGCACTGTTCTTGGGCTACACGGGCTACAAACACTGGCGCTAACCACTACTCGCACTAAGAAAAAAGCTCCGGGTAACTCCGGAGCTTTTGCGTTATTTATTTCTTTTTTCTGCCGCCGGTGAGCGCCAACAGCTCGTCGCGGATAAGGGCTGCGGTCTCGAAATCCAATTCTTTGACCGCGGCGGCCATCTCTTTTTTCTTGGCGGCAACAAAACCTCGCGGGTTCTTTTTATACAATTCTTTATCCACCTCGAGCATCGACACTATTGCTTTGGTATGCTCACTGCGCAGCTCTTCGGTAATATCTTTGATGGCTTTTTTGATTGTGGTGGGCGTGATGCCGTGCTTTTTGTTGTACGCTTCTTGGAGCGTCCGGCGGCGGCGCGTCTCACCCACCGCCTTCTTGAGCGACTCGGTCTCGTGGTCGGCATAGAGGATAACGCGGCCGGCGCTATTGCGCGCAGCGCGACCGATGGTTTGTATCAGCGACACTTCGGAGCGCAAAAATCCTTCTTTGTCGGCGTCGAGTATGGCCACCAGCTCGACCTCGGGCAAGTCCAAACCCTCGCGCAGGAGGTTGACCCCCACCAGTACATCCACCTCGCCGCGGCGCAGACTCGTCAGAGTCTCAATGCGCTCCAGCGTCTCTACATCACTGTGCAGGTACGTTGATTTTATCTTGCGCTCCTTCAAATAGTCGTTCAGGTCCTCAGCCATCTTTTTGGTGAGTGTGGTCACCAACACGCGGTTGCCGCGCTCTACCACGCCGGCAATTTCTGCTATCACATCCTGTACTTGCCCGGGGTACGTCTTTAAGGACTCTCCTTTGGCTCCCTGTGTTAAGGAGAGTCCTTTGGACGTCACCGGGCGGATGTCGATTAAGGGGTCCAACAGGCCCGTCGGGCGCACCACCTGCTCGACGATATTCTTGCCGCTCTTCCCTTTTTCATATGGGCCCGGTGTCGCCGAGGTATAGATCACTTGCCCTACCCTTTCTTTAAACTCGTCGAACATCAACGGCCGGTTGTCCAAGGCCGACGGCAGGCGGAATCCGAACTCGATGAGCGTTTCTTTGCGGGCGCGGTCGCCCGCGTACATGCCACCTATCTGCGGCACGGTCACGTGCGACTCATCGATGATAGTAAGAAAGCCGTCAGGAAAGTAGTCGAGCAGTGAGTACGGCGGTTCTCCGGGTTTACGACCGTCGAAGTGTCGCGAATAATTTTCTATCCCATTGCAGTACCCTATCTCGCGTATCATCGCGAGATCGTAGTTGGTGCGGCGCTTCAGACGTTCGGCCTCGAGCAGCTTGCCGCTCTTTTCGAACTTGGCCAGCTGACCTTTCAGTTCGTGGCGGATATCCTCGATTGCCCGCGCTCGCTCGTGCTCGGGAGTGACATAGTGCTTGGCGGGGAAAAGGAATATCGACTCTGCTGACCGTTTTTCCGCGCGGGTCACCGCATCGATAATGCGTAGCTTGCCGATGGTCGGGCCGTCGAACTCGACTCGGTACAACACGCGCTCGCCGGTAGGCATAATCTCAACACTGTTGCCCATCGCACGGAACGTGCCCGGCGTAAGGTCGGCATTGGTGCGTTCAAAATAAACCCCGATTAGCTCGCGGATAAGTTCGGCGCGGTCTTTTTTGACTCCGGCACGCAACTCAAGATGGACTTTGCGATACTCCTCGGGGCTGCCCAATCCGTAGATGCACGAAACGCTGGCCACCACGATGACGTCCTTGCGTGTGAGCAGCGCTTGGGTCGAGGCGTGCCGCAAGCGCTCTATCTCTTCGTTGATTTGCGCCTCCTTCTCAATGTAGGTGTCGGAGTGCGCGACATAGGCCTCGGGCTGGTAGTAGTCGTAATAGGAGACAAAGTAGTGCACCGCCGCGTCGGGGAAGAAGTCTCGGTACTCCTGCGCCAGCTGTGCGGCCAGTGTTTTGTTGTGCGCGATGACGAGCGTGGGCTGTTGCACCGCAGCAATCACATTGGCCGCGGTAAAGGTCTTGCCCGAGCCGGTCACCCCCAACAAGGTCTGGTGGCGTTCGCCTCGTTTGAGCCCCGCGACCAGTTTTGCAATAGCTTGAGGCTGATCCCCCGCAGGCACGTGCGTAGTTTTAAGTTCGAATTTTGCCATAGGAACTAAGAAATGTATCACGGAATGACTCAAAATTCCCATTAAGAAGAGATTCTCGTATCTGTTTGACCAGATTCGTAAG
>SICK01000025.1 GCA_009691465.1 Candidatus Kaiserbacteria bacterium
CATCGGAGAGTATATAGACACCCAAGCGCTCGCAGGCCTCTTCTATACGTTTAAGTGTCGCCACCTCTTGCACCGTACCGGTGGGGTTTGACGGCGAGTTGATGAGGATAGCAACCGCATGCGACAACATCGGCTCAAGGGTAGCAAAGTCTATCTTGCCGTCCACAAGGTCGTAGTAGGCCGGCTGCATGCCTGCAAACGCGACGTTGTGCGGGTAGGAATAGTAGTACGGGCGCGGCAACAGTACGGTGCCGCCCGGGACACTAATTGCCCGCAGGGCCAGGTCTATAGCCTCGGATGCGCCGTTGGTGATGACAAAGTCCTCCGCTTTGGCCCCCGGGTACTCCTTGGCAAGCGCTGCGCGCAGTGGCTCCTCGCCTTGCACCAGGCCGTATTTAAAGCCCCGATAGTGCTCCAGAATGGCGTAGGTGTTGGGCGGCGGGGGCAGGTCGGGCTGGCCGGAGCCAAAGGATATAAGGGTATCGTCGCCCCGCCCAATAAAAAAAGAGGGGCTCGTAATAGTCTGCCGCATGAGGTTATCTTAACAAAAAGCTGGCTTTTTTAACACCGCCGCCGCATGCCGACGGAGCGTGCTTTTCGTATGGTGCCGGGGAGAGGACTTGAACCTCCATTCCCTTGCGGGAACTACGACCTGAACGTAGCGTGTCTACCAATTTCACCACCCCGGCGTTGCTCGATTATGCCTAAGAAAAGGGTATTTGAAAACCCCCGGGGTTTTATGCCGGGGGCTTCGGTGGTTGCTTAGGCGAGGAACTTCGCGACTGCTGCGCCGACGTAGCAGTAGATTGGCACTAAAGCCATCACCCGTTTGTCGTCCGTGCTCCCAAGCGCGGAGAAAAACGGGAATACCACTGTCGTCAGGACACCGACGCCGAAAAGTGCATAAGCTGCATATAGCATGGATCTCTCCTGTTGCTGAAAACGCCCAACTACCTCCAGTATAGCATATCTAGATATATTTGTCAAGCTATGCCTAAAATACGTTGCTGCAGAAGGATACGTTGGACGTTAGAGCTTTACAAATTCGGCGATGACCAATCGGCAATCACGGCAACGCTCCGGCTCGCACTGGTGACCCCGGCTCGCGGTTTTGCAAGTGCAAAACATCACTGTGCCTCGCGCACAAGCAGAAAACCTGCCGGCAGGGCAGGTTCTTCTGTCTTGTGCGCGCTCTAGGGATCGAACCTAGGACCTTTCGAGTATCAGTCGAATGCTCTACCAACTGAGCTAAGCGCGCTTGTGCGACAAAAAGATACTATCAGAAAACGGGCAGTCTGGACAGCGTTAAAAAAACCGAAAGTTATTGAACTGCCAGGGGTCTGTAAAGTCGGCACTGCTATCCTCTCGCGCCTTGCGATTTGCCAGTGGCGTCCAGTTGGTGTATCTGCCCGTCATCCTTCCCAGATAGGGCGTGATAATTTCCATGATGCGCTTAAAATCCATCTCGTCGGCCTCGACGATACCGGCGCGAGGGTGCTCCATCGCCCAGATCATGCCGCCGAGCACTCCTGCGGTCACCTGCAGACCGGTTGCGTTTTGATACGGCGCAAGTCTGCGGGCTTGCTCTATGGTCAGCTGTGAGCCGTACCAATAGGCTCCCTTCTTATGTCCCATCAACAACACCCCGAGCTCATCCATGCCTCGGTCGATCTCATCCATCAAAATGCGTTGCTCCTTTTGTTGTATCGAGACGTTGCCCAAACACTCTTCCACCGACAACAGGGCCACGTCACAGGGCCGGTAGGCGTAGTGCACCGTCGGCCGAAACACCGTTTTGCTGCCCTTGCGCAGTGAGTAGTAGTCTGCGATTGAGATCGACTCGTTGTGCGTCACGGCGCGGCCAAAAAACGCTCCGTGCTCCGGGGTCCAGGTGCGCACCAGCGTAGCTGCTCCCGGGCGGGTAAGGTATATCCCCGCACCGCTTCCATGGGTGTGCCGCCTACCGTCCGCGGGGAAGTTTTTTTCGTGCGTACCCCACCCCATCTCACACGGCTGATTGATACCTTCGGAATAAAAACCGTCAACGGACCACGTATTTTCAAACCGGCCGACTTCCTTCGCCGCTGGCGCCGTCTGCGAGTCATACTCGGCAATATGTACGACTTTGACACCGAGGTCGCGCATCAACATCCCCCATTCCTGTTTGGTTCCGGGGACGGCGGTGTGGTGCCCGGTATCCTTGGCTATCTGCAATAATGCGCATTTGACAAAGTGCGAGACGATGCCCGGGTTGGCGCCATGGCAGGACACTGCGGTTGTTTCTCGTTTGGTTCTATTCCGTAGGGCTAATATCTTTTCACGAAGACCGTAGTTGGATTTATCGCTCAACGAGAGCGTTGGGTCAGCATAGCCACCAGCCCAGGGCTCTACGACCGTGTCGAGATACAAGATACCGCGCTTCTGACAATGCTCAATAAGGTCGACAGACGACACGTCTACCGAAAGGTTGAGCAAAAAATCCCCGACACCAAGACTGGCGTCTATTATTTTTTTGAAGTTCTTCTTTGTCAGCGGTTCTATCCGAAAAGATATTTTTTCTTTTTTGGCGATAGCGGCTCCGCGCTTGTCTCCCGTGATGATGCTAATATGTTTGCGCGGCATTGCTATATGCCGGAGGATAAGGGGGAGCACGCCGCTACCGATACTGCCAAAACCGACAATAAGTAGTCTGCCAGAGAAAGTGACATATTTTTGGTAAGGTTTTTTCATGCGGGTATCACTAGTATAGGGGGCAGCTCACCGTAAGCAACCCCTCCGGCTTATCCCCACCTCTAGCAAGAAGCCCTTGTGCCTGCGGCCACAGGTACTATTATTAAAATCTATTTTCAGGAGTTTGTGCGGTCAGCCTCTTGCTAGGAGCGGGAGACCCGGCACAGCACTATTACACAAACAATCACTTATGCATCTAAGAAATGGAAACTCGCACCGCGACCCTGCCGACTCGTGAGGGTCCCGCCGTTGAGCTCGCCCGTCGCACATATCCGTCGCACATCACCGACCAGCCCCAGACGCCGTTTTTAGTCATCGACCTCAACAACATCGCCAAAAACTATCGCTCACTCCGGCGCACCTTGCCGGCGGCGGCAGTCTACTATGCCGTCAAAGCCAACCCCGCTCCCGAGGTAGTACAACTGCTGGCGGGACTTGGGTCCTCGTTCGACGTGGCAAGCCCTGCGGAAATCGAGTTGGTACTCGACGCCGGGGTCGCCCCGACGCGTATATCGTTCGGCAATACCATCAAAAAAGAGTGCGACATAGCCTGGGCGTTTAAGCGAGGAGTGCGCTTGTTTGCCTTCGACTCCGAGGCCGAGTTGCTCAAGCTCTCGCGCGCCGCCCCCGGGTCAGAGGTCTTTTGCCGCCTGCTGACCAGCTGCGACGGCGCCGACTGGCCGCTGTCGCGCAAGTTCGGATGTGAGGCTGACATGGCACACGACCTCCTGCTCCGGGCGCGCGAGTTGGGGCTCCGGCCGTACGGATTGTCGTTCCATGTCGGCTCGCAACAGACCCGCACCGACCAGTGGGGCGTTGCTCTAGAAAAAGCGGCCGAGGTGTTCGGGTCGCTCAAACGGGCCGGGGTCACGCTCACCATGATCAACATCGGCGGGGGCCTGCCCGCCCATTACCAAGACCCTGTGGCGCCTGTAGAATCCTACGCATCGGCGATCATCAAAGCTATTACCAAGTACTTTGGCGAGGAAGCACCGCGCATCATCATCGAGCCGGGGCGCTCGCTGGTCGGCGATTCGGGGACCATCGAGGCCGATGTCGTACTCATCTCAAAAAAATCCTACCAAGAAGACGTGCGCTGGGTATACCTCGACATCGGCAAGTTCGGTGGTTTGGCCGAAACTCACGACGAGGCTATCAAGTATCGCATCGAGGTCGTGGGCCGCAAGGGCCCGACCGGCGGTGTTATACTCGCTGGGCCCTCATGCGACTCGGTCGACATCCTCTACGAAAAGTTCCAATACCAACTGCCGCTGTCGCTCAAGGTTGGCGACCGACTGCGCATCCACGCGACCGGCGCCTACACCTCGAGCTACGCCTCGGTCGGGTTCAACGGCTTTGCTCCACTCAAGACCTACTGTAAGTAAACCCGGCCGCAAGGCGGCCGGGGTAGCATAGGGGTGATTCAAATTTTAGGAGGCGCGGTGCCGAGGTCTCTTGGGGTGGAAATGAAGGACTCGCCAATCAAATTCGGCGTGCTTGTGGCGGCGACTGGCCGTCATGCGCTTCTCCTCGCTCTGGGGGGTTAAGGTCCGGCTAAGGTGACTGTAACATAGTTTTTTGCAACACAAAAAGCCCCGTCCTTTCGGTTGGGGAATTTTTGCTCAAGATTTTACATCACACCATCTGCAAGAAACACACCTTTCTCTTGTTCCGCTCGTACCAGCTCGGCAGTGCTGTACTCTGACAGTCTGCGTACCGTGGTCATCGAGGGTCATAACGTATTGACCAAACCGAGTGCAATTTAGAGTTAGCACTATCACTCCATCTGTCTTGCGACAGAAGATCGCCAATTCAGTTTCCGCACTCGTACGAGATGCAGAAACGCATTTCATTTGAATTGTTCCACGAGCAGCTTCCGCTACCCGTGCCTTGTTACGACTTACTCCCTGTCACCGAACTTGCCGTGACACCACCGAAATGATGCTTCAGGCACTCCCGGCTCCCTTGAGTTGACGGGCGGTGAGTACAAGACTTGAGAACGTATTCACCGCGGTATAGCTGACCCGCGATTACTAGCGATTCCGGCTTCATGAGGTCGAGTTGCAGACCTCAATCCGAACTGGGGCCAAGTTATAAGGATTAGCTCAGGGTTACCCCGTCGCGACCCGTTGTCTTGACCATTGTATCATGCGTGCAGCCCAGGATATCAGAGGGACATGCTGATCTGGCGTCATCCTCACCTTCCTCCCCCGTGAGGGGGCAGTCTCGCCTGACTTTTAAAACAGGCAACGAGGGTTGCGTTCGTTACCCCACTGAAGGGAACAACTCAAGCCACGAACTGACGACGACCATGCATCACCTGCCCAACAGTCTTGCGAGGGCCAAAGTTTCCTAAGGCTTACAGTTGAGTTTCAAACCCTGGTGAGGTTCTTCGTTTGTCATCGAATTGAGCCGCATGATCCACCGCTTGTGCAAGTCCCCGTCTATTCCTTTGAGTTTTAGCCTTGCGGCCGTACTACCCAGGCGCACAACTTAACGCGTTAGCTTCGCCACAAAGAGGGTCGATACTCCTTATAGCCAGTTGTGATCGTTTAGGGCGTGGACTACCGGGGTATCTAATCCCGTTCGATTCCCACGCTTTCGTGTTTCAGCGTCAGGAGCGTACCAGTAACTTGCCTTCGCATTTGGTGTTCCCCATGATATCAACGGATTTCACCCCTACACCATGAGTTCCAGTTACCTCTTACGTCCTCGTAGCCGTACCGTTTCCCCCGCGTTTCCCGGATTGAGTCCGAGAGCTTTCACGAAAGACTAATACGACCGCCTACACACCCTTTACGCCCAGTGATTCCGGGTAATGCTTGGGGCCTCTGTATTACCGCTCCTGCTGGCACAGAGTTAGGAGCCCCTTATTCACGCGCTAATGTCAATTACTTCTTCACGCGTAAAAGCTGTTTACGTCCCGAAGGACTTCGTCCAGCACGCGGCGTCGCATGGTCAGGCTTTCGCCCATTGCCAAATATTCTCGACTGCAGCCATCCGTAGATGTATGGGCCGTGTCTCAGTCCCATCGGTGGGGGTCACCCTCTCAGGTCCCCTAGGCGTCGTAGCCTTGGTAAGCCATTACCTTACCAACTAGCTGATGCCCCACAGGCCGCTCAAAAAGCGGATTGCTCCTTTAGTGTCGCCACGCCATCCGGGATTACCCCGCCTTTCGGCGAGCTATACCGGACTCTTCGGTGCGTACCTGTGTCTTACTACCTCGTCTGCCGGTTGCCTTGCGGCCCCCTTGACTTGCATGCCTTATCCACGCCGCTAGCATTCACCCTGAGCTAGGATCAAACTCTGATTAATAGAGATTGCTCTCTGCTCGATGTGAACGGAACAAGAGAAAAATGTCTTTCTTTCTCTCTCGTATATCACTTGCCATATCAGTTGCTTGTAACAGCTGATATGTTTTTGATCGTCTACTCGCCGGCTCCTACACTGGCAAATAGACTTGGTGTGATCAATTTCTTAGTGGTCCCAGTGACCAAAAAGATTTTTATTCGTTGTTGTCAACGTACCCTGTCTTAGGCCTTGTCTTTGCCTTTCTGAACAGACGCTTGAGTAAGCCTGTTCAAACAAAAACCGCCCCAAAGGCAGTAGGGACAGTATAGTCGCTGTGCTTTCGAAGTCAAGGTGAACTATGAATGCAAAAATAAGGATATTTTAGAGGATTGACTTTTAACCCTTTTGGGTGTATAATACACTTATACGTTCGCAGTTCCTCATGCCTCTGGAGCAGACGATGCAAAAGATTGAGCACCCTAAATACGG
>SICK01000001.1 GCA_009691465.1 Candidatus Kaiserbacteria bacterium
CCTAATCCGCAGTATAGAAAAGGTGATGCTCGGCCCCGAGCGCAAGAGCCATGTTTTGAATAAAAAAGAGAAGGAGATCACCGCCTACCACGAGGCCGGCCACGCGCTGGTCGCGTCGGTCCTGCCCTACGCCGACCCGGTGCACAAGATCTCCATCATCTCCCGCGGCCGCGCCGCCGGCTACACGCTCAAGCTCCCGTTTGAGGACAAGCGGATGCAGAGCAAAAAAGAATTTTTGGACGACATCTCGATGAGCCTCGGCGGCTATGTAGCGGAGAAGACCGTCTTCCACGACGTCACCACCGGTGCCTCAAACGACCTGCAGGTCTTGACCAACTTGGCCCACAGCATGGTGCGGCACTACGGCATGAGCGACAAAATGGGGACCATATCCTTTGCCGACGAGCCGTCAGAAAAGATTTCGGCCGAGATAGACGCCGAGGTCAAAAAAATAATCGATGAGGCATATGTCAAAGCCGAAAAGATAATCAAAGAGCACCGCAAACTCCTCAACGCGATAGCGGCGCGCCTGGTCGAGACAGAAACCATGGAGCGTGAGGAGTTCGAGGCGATGCTCGTCGCCCACGGCGTCACCCCAAAAAAGAAGGACGACATTATCGTCGCCCCGCAGGTGGTCAACTTCTAACTTTTTGTAAGAAAAAACCCTCCCGTGGGGGAGGGTTAGCGTAGGATCTCTTGCAGCAGGGCCATGCGGATGAGCCGGCCGTAGTACATCTGGTCGAGGTACTTCTGCTGGGGCAGGACGTCTACCTCGCGGGAGAGCTCCTGGTTGCGCGGCAGCGGATGAAGGATGATGGTGTTCTTTTTCATCCGCTCGACCATCTTGCGGTCGATGACGTACGGGGCGAGCCCGTCGTGCGCGTTTGCGTCGGTCGTGTACTCTTTTTGCGCCCGCGTCTGGTACACCACGTCGACCTTGCCGATGACCCGCTCGAAGTCGGTAGTCTCCTCCACGTGCATCCCATGCTCGTGGAGGTAGTAGCGCAGGTCGCCCTTCATCCGCAGATGGGCGGGCGACACCAGGTAGAGCTTTACGTCCTGATACTTGGTGAGCAGGTACGCCAACGAGTTTGTCGTCCGGCCGAACTTCAAGTCGCCGACGAGCGCGATAGAGAGCCCGTCGATGTCCTTGTGCGACCGATGGATGGTGTAGATATCGGTCAGCGCCTGCGTCGGGTGTTGCTCCTTGCCCGAGCCGCCGTTGATGACGGGCACCGGGGAGACAAGCGCAACACTGAAGATGGCGTCCTCATCGTTGTGCCGTAGCACGATGACATCGGCGCCGATCTTGGCGAGCGAGACGACCGTGTCTTCGATCGTCTCGTGCTTGAGCTCCTGCGAGGAGTCCGAGCTCGAGATCGCGTGCGCAGTGCCGCCGAGCTTCTCCATACCGACACAGAAGGACACCCGTGTCCGCGTGGTGGGCTGGGTGCTGTAGAACATCAGGGTCTTGCCCCGGGCAGAGTCGCTCCCTTTCTGCTCGATCATGGCGGCCGCATCGAACAGCGTGTCGAGCCGCGCGCGGCCGAAGTCTTGCGCCCGCAGCACGTGTGGGATCAGTTTTATGGTCATGACGTACCCTCCGTTGGTAAAGAAAGTCTTGCGGGATGGTAGCACAGAGTGTCTGTTTCGGGTAGAGTTTAGCGTATTGGGCGCGTAGCTCAGCGGTAGAGCGTCCGTCTTATACACGGATGGTCCCAGGTTCGATCCCTGGCGCGCCCACACTTATTCAAAATGCGTTTGCAGAGTCCGTTGCATGAGGAGTTGCGACAAGAGGGGATAGGCGCGCAGATCGGGGTCTTTTTTGAGCAGGGCTTGGGCTTCGGTGCGGGCGGCTTCGACCAATTTTAGGTTTCGGATGGCTTCCATGCCGATGTCACTGATGCCCCACTGTTTGCGGCCCGACAACTCGCCGGGGCCGCGTTGTAGCAAGTCTTGCTCGGCCAACTCAAATCCATTTTTTGCAGTGACCAACGCTTTGAGCCGCGCGGTCGTGCTCTCGCCGCGGCTCTCGGGGCACACAAAACAGTACGCCTGATGGTTGCTCCGCACCACGCGGCCGCGCAGTTGGTGGAGCTGCGAGAGGCCGAAGCGCTCCGCACCCTCTATTATAATGAGCGTTGCATTGGGCACATTGACCCCGACCTCGACCACCGATGTCGCCACCAAAATATCTATCTCATGTTTCGAAAACCTAAGCATGACGTTGTCTTTTTCTTTTGGGGTCATCTTGCTGTGCAAAATTTCCAGTTCGTATTCCTGAAAGACATCTTTCTTGAGCCGTTTGGCCTCGGCTTTGACCGACTTAGCCTGCAATGCAAAGGCCTTGTCCGGGTCGGGCTCATCAATGCGCGGGCAGATGACATAGGCTTGTCGCCCGGCCTGCAGTTCTGCACGCATCTTTTCGTACGCACCTTTGCGGTCAGCCGGTCGCACTATCTCGGTGATGATAGGCTTGCGGCCGGGCGGCATCTCATCGAGGAGCGTCAGGTCGAGGTCGCCGTAGATGGTCAAGGCGAGCGTGCGCGGGATAGGGGTCGCCGTCATTGAAAGGAGGTGGGGGAGTTGTTTGTCCTTCTTCGCTAATTTTCTACGTTGGTTTGTTCCAAACCTGTGTTGTTCGTCTATCACCACTAATGCCAAGTGTTTGAACTGCACCGCCTTTTCGATCAGCGCGTGCGTGCCTATCAAGACGGGAATCTCGCCATTCGTCACCCACTTCAAAAGTTGTGTACGCGAGATGGTGGTAATCTTGTCTTTGTTGAGTTTGGAGGGGAATTTGTAGCAACCCGAGCCCGTAATCAATCCAATATTTATCGGAAAGTGTTCAAAGAATTTTATAAAAGACTCAAAATGTTGTTTGGCCAAAATTTCGGTCGGGGCCATATAGGCGACCTGTAGTGTGCCGGAGTTTTGTGCGGGCGGCCGCGTGTGCACTGCCGCATATGCAGCTACGGCAGCAACAGCGGTCTTGCCCGACCCGACGTCGCCCTCCAAAAGTCTGGACATCGGTCGGCCCAAGCGCATATCCCCCAGTATCGTCTCGATGGCTTTTTTTTGTGCAACGGTTGCTTCAAAGGGGAAGTCGCTCATAAACTCGTTGATGTTCTGCCGCGGCACATCCACCACGAAGCTCTTTTCTTTTGCCGCGGAAGCTCGCTCGCGCCCGAGTTCGAGCTGTATCATAAAAACTTCCTCGAAAGCAAACCGTTTGCGCGCCGCCTCGGCATCTTTTAAGTTCTGCGGTGTGTGCGCCCATACCAGTGCGGTGCGCAGGGTAGGGAGATTATATTTTTTGAGCAGGAGAGCAGGTATTGGATCCTCGACCTCGAAACCAGTTTCGAAAATCTTCTTTATCGCGTGCCTGAACCAAAGGGAACTAACGCCGCGCGATTCAGGGTAGATAGCAAAAAGGTCGCCAGAAAAATGGTCTGGCCTGCCGGCCTTAGGGGTCTTGGCCGAGACAGGAGATCCGAGGACCTTTTTTTGGGGACCTTTTTGCGAATCAAACAATCCCGCTTCGGTCGCAGAGACTTTTTGTAGTTGCGGATTTGCCAAATAGATCTTGTCGGCCGAGCCGGTGACTTTGCCCACCGCGCGCACCAAGCTCCCCTCGGCGTACATCTTGGCGATATACGGCTGGTTGAACCAGCGCAGTTTGATGCGGCCGGTCTGGTCGCGCAGGTACCCCTCGCTCATGGGTATACGCGACTTCCACCCCTTTTTGGTCTCCATCTTTTCGAGCGTGCCGACGAGCGTCGCTTCCTGCCCGGCGACAAGGCCGCTGATGGCCGCCCCCTCGCCCCCGACCTCGTAGCGGGCGGGGAAGTGATACAGCAGGTCGCGCACGGTTTTGATGCCCAACTTGTTCAGAGCCGCTTTCTGCGCATCTATCAGACGAAAGTGCGTTGCTAAAGGCTCGCCCAGGTGCATGGGATGCATTATACTGGGCCGAATGAAGAAAAACGACACGAATAAAAAAGCTATCGCACTCCACAAAAAGCTCGCGGGGAAGATTTCGATACAGGGGACGTACAAGGTGACCGACCGCGCGGGGCTCTCTCTTATATATACGCCGGGGGTGGCGGCGGTGTCCTCGCTCCTGTCCACCCCTTCGACAAGCTCAGGGCAAGCAAAGCTTGCTCGGGACTATACAATCAAAGGCAAGACCGTGGCGGTGATATCTGACGGCTCCGCCGTGTTGGGACTCGGTAATATCGGGCCGTATGGCGCCTTGCCGGTAATGGAGGGCAAGTGCGCGTTGTTTAAAACGTTTGCAAACGTAGACGCATTCCCCTTAGTGCTTGATACCCAGGACCCGGACAAGATAATCGAAGCAGTGATGGCTATTGCACCGGTGTTCGGCGGCATCAACCTTGAGGATATCGCCGCACCGAAGTGTTTTTATATAGAAGAAGAACTAAAAAAGCGCCTCGACATCCCCGTCATGCACGACGACCAGCACGGCACCGCCATCGTGATACTCGCGGCGCTCCTAAACGCCGCCAAAGTCGTCAAAAAAAATCTTAAGAAATTAAAAGTAGTTATATCGGGCGCGGGAGCGGCAGGTACCGCGTCGGCCAACTTGCTTCTAAAGGCCGGAATCAAAGATGTGATTTTGCTCGACCGCAAAGGTATTATTGACCGCACGCGCACAGAGCCGCATAAAAAATCGTTGGCTAAAAGAACTAACCCACGCCGCGTGCGCGGTGGCTTGCAGGAAGCCCTGCGCGGTGCAGACGTTTTGCTCGGCGTATCAGGCCCGGGGCTCGCGACTGCCGAGGATATCAAACTGATGGCCAAAAAAGCGATCGTCTTTGCGATGGCCAACCCAACGCCCGAGATTACTCCCGATGAGGCCGCGCGCGGCGGGGCATACGTCATCGGTACGGGCCGCTCGGACTACCCAAACCAGATTAACAACAGCCTCGCATTCCCCGGTATCTTCCGCGGAGTGCTCGACCATCGCGTGCGCCAGATAACGGATGAGATGAAAATAAAAGCCGCCAAAAATCTTGCAGCCTTGGTGAAGCATCCCACCGCAAAGCGCGTGGTGCCCGGGCCGTTCGACCAAGGAGTGTCTCAAGCGGTCGCGCGGGCGATGAAAGGGAGTTAGAGTAGAAACGTCTACACATGCAGGACCTCGAAAGCATATTCAAGGAGGCCTTTCTGTCATACAGTGACGAGCTTTTCCGCCATGCGAGCATGCGGATGAAGGACAGAGAACGTGCACTGGAGCTGACGCAGGAGTGCTTTATGAAGGTTTGGGAGTACGCGCAGAAAGGCGGGGAGATCCGCGAGCTGCGGCCCTTCCTCTACCGGACACTGCGGCACCTTATCATCGACGAGTATCGCCGCAAAAAACCGGTCTCGCTCGAGGCGATGGTAGAGGGCGACGGAGACAACCGTACCGTAGAGGACCTGCTCCCGCCGGATGAAAGCAACACGCTTGCAGCGGCGATAGAGCGCTTCGACGGCAAACGCGCTCTCGCTGCGCTCGAACAATTGCCCGATGCGTATCGCGAGGCTATCAGCCTGCGCTATGTCGAAGGACTCTCTCCCAAAGAAATCGGCGATATCGTGGGAGAGACAGAAAATGCGGTCTCGGTCCGGATACACCGCGGACTCAAAAAGCTCAAAGACCTGCTTGATGAACATCATGACTAAACTCAAAAACATACGCGACGAAGCATACAAACTCAGGCTTACGCCTGAGGAAAAAGCGGCCATGCAGGCGGCTGTCTTTGGCCTGCCTGCAGGCAAGGCAAGCACGCCCTCGCCCATGGTTTTGCATAAAAGTCCGTACGTATTTCTTGCCTATTTCCAGTCACACGGTTTGCGCAGCGTGCTCGCGGGCCTGCTGTTGTTTGTGTTGGTCGGGAGCGGCACCGCCTCGGCGGCGCAGGGCTCTTTGCCGGGCGACCTGCTCTATCCGGTCAAGGTTTCTATAAACGAAAAAGTCGAGGCGGCGCTCGCGCCGAGCGTAGCGGCCAAGGCCGAGGTAGCCGCGCGCCAGGCAGAGCGTCGCGTCGAAGAGGCACAGGAGCTTGCCGCACAAGGCCGGCTTGACGAAAAAACCGCCGATGCTTTGACCGAGAGTTTTGACGCCCATGCCGCACAGGCGGTGGCGCTCGCCGAACCCGACGAGACACCGGCGGCGGATACGCAGGCCAAAAAGGCTCCGGCCCCCGCTCCGGTTCTTGCACCCGAGTCATCGGCAGACGCCGCCCCGGCGCGCACTATGATGGTGCAGACTTCTGCCGCACCGGCAGTAGAGGCGCCCTCGGCGACCACCACCGCCACAGAGCCGCAAGTCCAAAAAAACGCCGGACACCGCGAGTCGCTCCGCGACTCTCTGCGCGCCAAAGGGGAAATAATAAAAGAGCTGAAGGTCCGCGCGCTCAAGTTGGAGCTACAAAAAGACGGCAGGAACGGGCGTTAAATTCTTTCCTCTGGAGGGTAAAAATGGTATAGAGTAGAGGCTCACACGGAGGCGTGGCTGAGCGGTCTAAAGCAACACACTGCTAATGTGTTGGCTGGGAAACCGGCCCGAAGGTTCGAATCCTTCCGCCTCCGCAATGAGATGCATGGGCGCTCCGGGGGAGCGCCTTTTGTTATACACAGGGGTTGACACTGTAGTTGTAAAAGGGTGCTAACATTACAGGGAAGGTTCGAGATTTTCTCTTTCTCCCACTCATCAAAACAACCTTATAACATCATTCATTACCCGGAATTTGGATTCCGAGGACTCGTTACATAGTTATTGTTTCCTAACCTTTCTAAAATATATGAGAATTTTTAATAAAATTTCAGCAACGGTATCGGTCGTTTACTTTGGACTCGTCCTCATCGGACCAATCACTGCTCTCGCGGCCGGTCCGGCGGCGATAAATCTCGGGAGTTCGGGCAACTTTACTATATCTGGCAAAAACAGGGATCTCAACCACCGGGACTACGGCAGTCGTCGGCGATATCGGTGTTAGTCCGGCGCCCGCGAGTTACATAACCGGCTTTGCGCTCACGCTCCCTGCGGCCAGCGCGTTCTCTACCGCGGTACAAGTCACCGGCAAGGTATACGCCTCGGATTATACGACTCCGACCCCCGCCAACCTCACCACGGCGGTACTCGATATGCAAAATGCATATACCGACGGCATGGGCAGAGCGGCTGGCATTACCGAACTGGGCGCCGGAAATATCGGCGGGCTCACGCTCGCACCCGGTACCTACAAGTGGGGTACCGGCGTGACTATACCGACCGATGTGACGCTCTCCGGCAGCGCGGGCGACGTTTGGATCTTTCAGATAGCACAAAATCTTGTGGTGAGCTCGGCTGCAAAAGTTATCCTAAGCGGCGGGGCACAAGCAAGTAACATCTTTTGGGTCGTTGCAGGGCAGACAACTATCGGTACCGGAGCCGTTTTTAACGGCACTATATTGGACCAAACGGCAATAGTGTTAAACACAGGTGCGCAGTTAAACGGCAGAGCTTTGGCGCAGACTGCGGTCACGCTCGACTCCAACGCCGTTACCAGCCCCGGGTCATCCGGCGGCTCTGTCACTCCCACTCCCACTCCCGCACCGACCCCTACACCGACCCCGACCCCGACTCCTACACCGACTCCGGCCTATACACCAACACCTGCTTACAATTCCACCTCTGCGCAGACTTCCTCCCAAGGCCGGGCGGTGACACTAGGGAGTGGGCAAACGGTATACATAAGCTCTAGTGGAGCGTTTACCGATGCCCAGGGCCAGCCAATATCGAACGCTACCATTTCGGGTGCCACGACCGCTATGAACACGACTGTTACCAATGGAGGAGTTTCGGCCTTTACCAAAAATCTCTGGATGGGCAGCACTGGCGCAGAGGTACAAAGACTCCAACAGTATCTCAACACGCATGGCTATAGGGTGGCCGCAAGCGGCGCAGGCTCGGCCGGCAGCGAGACAATGACGTTCGGTGCATTGACCAAGGCCGCTCTCGCTCAGTTCCAAGCCGCAGTCGGTATAAGCCCCGCCGCAGGATACTTCGGGCCCATAACCAGAGCCTATATAAACGCGCACTAATATCCTTCATGGAAACGTATCGTAAGAATGGGGTGAGAGTGGCAGTAATCGCCTTCTTTATACTCGTTCTTGTCGGGCTTGCCGCCTTCACGCTTTGGCGTCCCGGGTGGATGGGGAATATCAGCCCCAGCGCGCAAGGCGCCGCGGCCGTTGCGGCAGACCTTTTGACCACCAGTGATTTTGCGGTGTTGGCAGGATCAGGCATAACCAACACTGGCACGACGGTTATTACCGGGGATGTGGGGACCTACCCGACTGCAACCGAGACCGGTTTTAGCACCGTTACCATAACCGGGACCAACCATGCCGATGACGCAACCACGCAAGGCGCCAAGACAGACCTTGTAACCGCTTACAACGCTCTCGCCGGACAGAGCGCAGATCATACAATCAGCGCCGACCTTGGCGGCCAGACGCTGTCGCCCGGTGTTTACAGCTCCGGCTCTACCATAGGACTCACGGGGGCGGTAACGCTCGACGGCGGCGGCGACGCCAACGCAGTCTTTGTGTTTAAGGCTGGTTCTGCGCTCACTACCGCCTCGGCGAGTTCGGTTGTTCTTACCAACGGCACTCAGGCATGCAATGTCTTTTGGCAAGTCGGCAGTTCCGCGACACTCGGCACCGGCTCCACCTTCCGCGGTACGCTCATCGCGCTCTCCAGTATCACGGTCACTACCGGTGTAACGGTCGACGGACGCGTGTTAGCCCGCAACGGCGCTGTCACTCTGGACACCAACACCATTGCCAAATCAACGTGCTCGGCTCCGCCTCCGGCCGGTACCGCCATCCTGCATATAATTAAATCCGTCCTTAACCTCAATGCCGGAACGGCGGTTGCCTCTGACTTTTCCCTGCATGTAAAAAGCGCCACCTCTACCCTGGATGTCGCCGGAAGTCCGCAGAACGGAGCCCTGACGCCGGGGACCTCCTATACACTTTCCCCCGGCACCTACAACATAAGCGAAGGCGTGAATGCCTTGTATACGCAAAGCTACGGTGGCGCGTGCGCCCCAAGCGGCGCGGTGACGCTTATTGCGGGCGACGACAAGATTTGTACGCTCATTAACACCGACCTCGCGCCACCAGGACCGGTAACCAGCAATAGTTTTGCGCCATTACCGCTTATCTCCATCATCAAAATACCAAATCCTTTGGCCTTGCCGGATGGACCCGGGTCGGTCACGTACACCTACACGGTAAAAAATATAGACAAGGTCGCAATGTATGGCATCTGGGTCAAGGATGACAAATGTGACTCGGTAACCTTTGTGTCCGGCGATACCAACAGTGACAAGAAGCTTGATATAGATGAAACCTGGAATTACCGTTGTACCAAAGTGGTTTCTCAAACAGTTACAAACATCGCTACCGCTCACGGCACTGCCAATGGCTGGGACGGATATGATACCGCGCTTGCCACCGTCGTGGTCGGCGCGCCGGTAACGCCCCCGCTCATTATGGTCACAAAAGTGCCGAGCCGTTTGACCCCGTTCCCGTTTGGCGGCGGCGATGTTACCTATACATACACAGCAGCAAACCCCGGCGTTGTTCCACTGCATGACGTGCTCGTCACCGACGACAAATGCGCTCCGTTGTCACGCACCGGCGGTGATACCAATGCGGACAACCTGCTTAATGTCGGCGAAACATGGAGGTATACCTGTCGGAGCAACATCTCGTTTTCGACAAGGAACATTGCCACGGCTTCCGGGAAGGCAAACGGTCTTGTGGCTCTGGACTACGCTCTTGTTGACGTTCTGGTGTCTGTACCCGGCCTTCCCAACGCCGGTCTTCCTCCGAGAAATATGATCGAGGATAAAGCGCCTAAGGCTATACAGGGCGTGATAAAAAAAGAAAAGGATGTAGGATTTCCGCATCTAAAGATTCCGGAGATCAATGTCGATACTTCTCTTGAGTCCGTAGGTCTTACGCAGGAGGGAGCAGTGGATGTACCAAAAAGCCCCACTAATGCAGGGTGGTTTGACCTCGGGCCTCGCCCTGGGGAAAGTGGCAACGCCGTCATTGTCGGACACTACGGCTGGAAAGATGCTATACCGGCGGTGTTTGACGACCTGCATGCATTGCACAAGGGGGACAAACTATATATCGAGAACGAAAAAGGAGTAACTACTTTTGTAGTACGTGCACTCCAAACGTATGGTCAGAATGAGGACGCTCCGGAAGTCTTTGCTTCAAATGATGGGAAAGCTCACCTCAATCTCATCACGTGCGGTGGGGTGTGGGATCCGGTGGAGAAAAGCTACTCCGACCGGACAGTGGTGTTTACTGATAAAGAATAAAAGCTATCCGCCTCTGCCAAAAAGGCAACCTCAGGATATATTCATGGTTTGGTGCTACGATGCGGGTATAACTATGATAAGCATGGTTAAACCATGCCATGACTAAAATCGATTCCGAGGGTGAGAAAAACGGGCTCAATAAGAGCGACGGTGAGGCGCACATTAACTCACGTGAGCATAAGCTCCGCTTTATGCTGGAGTCGGCGAAGATACTTTCGACGAAGGTGGACTTCCGCACGTGGCTCCTCCAAAAAGCCAAACTGACTGTGCCGTCGCTCGCCGACTGGTGCGCCATTGATGTGCTCAACGAGCGCGGCGAGCTTGAACGCATTGCGGTCATCCACCGGGACCAAAAGATGACCGATTATCTTTTTGAGTTTGAAAAGCGTTTTCCCACGACCGAAAAAAATTCAGCCGACCTGTATGCGGTCATCAGGACGGGCGAGGCGCAATTGGTGCCGGTCGTGACCGACGAGACTATACGGCAAGGTGCCCGCTCGCCCGAGCACCTCGAGGCGATGCAACGGCTGGGGCTTAAATCGCTGATGATTATTCCTATATGTGCAGGGGGCAAGACGCTCGGTGCGCTCTCGCTCGGATACGCAGAGTCCGGCAGAGTGTATACGCAGAGCGCCTTCGAGTTTTTTCAAGAATTCTGTAACGACCTCGGCGTTATTCTCGACAACGGCCGCCTTTCTGACGAGATATCCAAGCGCGACAAGGCTAAGGATCTCTTTTTGGCGTCGCTCTCGCACGAGTTGCGCAATCCGCTCGCACCGATAAAGAGCTCGCTCGAGCTACTTAAACTGCGTGAGACCACAACCGACGTGCGCGAGGAGCTTGATAATATCGAGCACCAGTTTGACCACCTTACAAAACTCCTCGTCGATCTTTTGGATGTTACCCGCTTTACGCAGGCCAAGATACAGATCGTGCCGCACACCGTAGAGCTGCGCAAGCTGGTAGAGCGCTCGCTCCAGGCAAGCGATGCGCTTCTGCGCGCCTCCGACATCACGCTCCACGTGACCTACCCGTCCACACCTCTGCAGGTATGGGCCGACGACACGCGGCTTGAGCAGGCTATCACCAATTTGATGAGCAATGCCGCAAAGTTTACTCCCCCCGGAGGCTCTATCTGGGTCAACCTGTCTAAGGAAGACGGGCAAGCGGTCCTTAAAATCCGCGACAACGGCGTCGGTATCGACCAAATCGACCTGTCTAACATTTTTGAGTTGTATTACAAAGGCAACAACGGCAACAATACTAGCGGACTGGGCATCGGGCTGCTGCTCGTGCACGAGATAGTAGGGTTGCACCAAGGTTCTATCGAAGCTAAAAGCGAGGGCAGAGGCAAAGGGAGCGAGTTCGTGCTCCGTCTCCCCATCACCGGCATGCTTAGTTTTGCGTCTGAACCGGGGCACCCGACCATGGAGGGGATGACCCAGCGCGTACTGGTAGTAGACGACAACATACCGGCCGCCGACTCGCTCGTAAAACTTATAAACAAGTTTGGCGGCCGCGCGGAGGCGGTCTACTCGGGCAAAGAGGCTCTTGCACACGGGGGGCTCTTTCAATTTGATGTCATATTACTCGACATCGGCATGCCCGACATGGACGGATATGAGGTCATCCGGGCCTTGCATGCGCTCGGCGTGCCTCCGCCGCCGGTCATCGCGCTCACCGGGTACGGGCTCCGCGAAGACAAACAAAAAGCGCTCGATGCCGGCTTTACGGCGCATTTGACGAAGCCCGTCGGCATTAAGGAGATTAGAGAGGCATTTAAAGAGTTTTTACCCGCCGCGGCCCTGTAAGCACAGGAGCTCATAGGAGGTTTGTGCTTTCTGAAGGGTGCGGGGTATACTAAGCCCGTTATTAACGGGGTTAATTGATTATTTTTATGAACGGAGCAATGGGTTGGATTGTGGCGGCGGTGGTGATTGTCGCCGCAGGAGCGTTTTATTTTTGGCCGAACCTAAGCAAGGCACCGGCAACGACCGACACAGAGCAGACCGCTACTACCACATCGCAGACGCAGGCGACCTCGACGCAGACACTGCGCGACCCGATGATGTCGGGCACCTGGCAGAGCAACAGCGACGCAAAATTTACGCGCGAGTTCCGCGCCGACGGTGTTGTGTATGACCGCTACAAGGGTGATGCAACTGCGGGCGTGGGCGGCAGTTGGGAGGTAGTTGACCCGGCTAAGGAGTCGGCACTGCTTGCGCGTGCAACCGCACTTGCCGGTGTGACGGTCATCAAAGCCATGTGGGAGGACGGTGCGGTGGTGACCTACTTTAGCATCAACAAGCTCGACGAAAAGTCGATGACCATCACCGACCTCTCCGGCCGCGGCGGGGTAACGGTGTTCACCAAGATCTAAGAACGAGCCAAAGCAATCGTATGCACAGCGCGCGCTCCGCATGCACGGAGCGCGCGTTTTGCTTCTGCAAGTGTGGCGCCCGTGGTGGTGACATCATCTACAACGATGCAGGCCCGCCCCAAGGCAAGCTCGGGGTCGGCTTCCATAGAATTTTTGACGTTGTTGAGCCGCTCGGCTTTAGGCAGGCCCTGCTGGGTCTTGGTGTGTACTATCCGCGCGAGGGCCTTGGGCGCGTATTCGACCGCTCCGTTCAGATAGGGGAGCGCCGCTTTGCATAAAAGTTCTGTTTGGTTATGCCCGCGCTCTCTTCGGCGGGAGGCGTGCATAGGCACGGGTATCAAAAGAGGAGTGCCGAGCTCCTCTGCGGCCGCCGCAAGCAACAACTCGCCCAGATACTCGCCCGCAAGCGCCCGGGCGCGCGCCGTGCCGTAGTACTTTAGTTCCCAAATGAGCGCGGTGATACGCGGGTCGTGGTACGGGAGCCCTTCATCGCCAAGGCTATTAGAGCCCAGCCCGTTTAGCTCGTTGAGTGTAAGTTGTCGAACTACCCGCTCGGTCGCTCTTGGCGGCAAGAGTAAGTCAAAAAGCTCTATGAAAAGCGTTCGCAACACAGTGTTATAATAGTAGCAATGGATTTTTCCTTCTCGTCGCTATTCAAATCAGAAGCAAAGAGCGTCATCGGGGTGGACATCGGTACCTCCTCTATTAAAGTCGTGCAATTGCGGCGCGAAAAGGGCCACGTTATTTTGGAAACGTACGGTGCTATAGCGCTCGGTCCCTATGCGGGGGTAGAAATCGGCCGTGCGACCGCGCTCGGGGCCGAAAAGCTGGCCGAGGCGCTTAAAGACGTCATCCGCGAGGCCAATGTCACCAGCAAGGACGCCGCCATCGCCATCCCGTACTCCGCCAGCCTGGTCTCCATCATCAAAATCCCCGCCGCGGCCGAGGCCCAGCTTGCGCAGGTAGTGCCCATCGAGGCGCGCAAGTACATCCCCGTACCCATCAGCGAGGTCCAGCTCGACTGGTTTGTCGTATCGGATGCAAAAAAGCATACCCCCGACGGCAAGATAGAGGTCCTGCTGGTGGCGATACACAACGACACCACCGCCAAGTTCCGCAGTATCGGCTCGGAGGCCGCATTGGTGCCTGGTTTTTTTGAAATCGAGGTGTTCTCCGCGGTGCGTGCGTCGCTCGACCACGGGTTGGCCCCGGTCGCAGTGGTCGACCTCGGTGCGGCGACCACCAAGTTCTACGTCGTCGAGCGCGGGCTTATCCGCGAGAGCCACATCATCAACCACGGCAGTCAGGACCTCACGCTCAACGCGGCGCGCGCGCTCAACATCACCGTCGTGCAGGCCGAAGAGCGCAAGCGCAAGTACGGCTTAAGCGGCGAGGGGCCCGCTCCGGCGGGAGGCTCTCTGCCCGAGGGCCAGGCGGGTGCGGACCTCAAGCGCTCCTTCGAGCTATCGCTTTCGCCGATGATATCCGAGCTCTCGCGCACCATTACCGGTTGGGAGACGCGCGCCAACCAAAGCCTAAGCGCGCTGGTGTTGACCGGGGGTGGCGCGGCCTTGCGCGGGCTGCGTGACCTGATGCAAAGCAAAATCACCAACGAGATACGCCTCTCGGACCCGTTCGGCAAGACGCAAGCGCCCGCGTTTCTCGAAAAAATCCTCAAAGAAGCCGGTCCCGAGTTTAGTGTTGCCGTGGGCCTCGCCCTGCGCCGTCTGCAGGAGTTGGGGTAAGTGTTGACCCCGTGAGATAAGGCATAATTGTGCACACTGCGTGCTAGTGCACCTATCTCACGGGGTATACTTAAGAAAATGGATCCTACGCCGCAGTCCTCCTTTATACCCAAACAATCGCTGGCCGCGCAGTCGCGCGGGGGCATGTTCGGCGGACTCCTTTTTCTGTTGGCGCTCGGCATCTTTATCCTTTCGCTCGCGGCGGCGGGCGGTGTGTTTACCTACGAGAAGTGGCTCAACGGCCAGCTTGCCGACAAGGACGCCAGTCTGCGCAAGGACCAGGGGGCCTTCGCACCCGGGACCATACAAAATTATCTCCGCGTCGACAGCCGCATCGTGCAGGCGCGCGCACTGCTTACCCGCCATGTGAGCCCTTCTGTTGTTTTTGCTTTTCTTTCGACTATAGCGCTCGAAAAGGTCCAGTTTACGTCGTTTGAGCTCCAATTGCAGGGCGACGGCTCGGGCAAGATTATTTTGGGAGGGGTAGGGGATAGCTTTTCGACGGTCGCGCTCCAATCCGACGCGTTTGGCGCCACCCGCGACCTTAAAGATGTCGTCTTTTCCGGCGTAAACGTCGGCGAGGGGGGCAAAGTGAGCTTTTCTGTAAACGCGACGGTCGACCCCGCACTCATCCTTTATAGCCGCTCGCTTACTGCCGCGGCGCCCGTCGACCAATAATACGTATGCAACTCTTTATCCCCGCCATCCTCGTCGCTGCCGCTATAGGGCTCTTCAGCACCTATATCAACCCTGCGTACCAGGCGACCAAAGTCCTGCAAACACAGGTGTCCGCGTTTGAGGATGCGCTCGGCAAGGCGCGCGACCTCAAGAGCGAGCGCGACAAGATAGGCAAGATATACAACACCATCTCCCCCGACGACCTGCAAAAGATCGAGCACATGCTGCCGGACAACGTCGACAACATCCGGCTCATCATCGACATCAACGGCATCGCCGCGGGCCGCGGACTGACGCTCAAAAACGTGGCGCTCGGCACGCTCTCCGACTCTAAAGCCGCGCGCAGCGCCTCGGCCGTGGGTGCCTCCGGAGACGCCACCGGCTCGGTGTCGGTCGGGTTCTCCGTTACCACGACGTACGAAAACTTCCTCCTATTCCTCGCCGACCTCGAGCACAGCCTGCGCATTCTGGACGTCGAAAAGGTGTCGCTCAAACCATCCGGTACCTCCAACTACGACATGTCGGTGACACTCCGGACCTACTGGCTCCATTAAATGAACATTCTTAAAAACAAAAAAATAGTGGGCGGGATAGTGGGAGTCATACTGCTCGGGCTCGTCTACTATGTGTGGACCAGCAGCAGCTCGACCGCGTTGTTGAGCGACTCAAGCACGCAGACTTCGCCGATCTCCCAAGAAATTCTCACGACGCTTTCATCGCTCCACACTATTACGCTGGAGAAGGGTAAGACCATCTTTACCGACCCAATCTTCGTGTCGCTCACCGACTACAGCAAGACCCTGCCGGCCGAGCCGGCCGGCCGCCGCAACCCTTTTGCCCCGGTGGATTTTTCCCAACTTTCATCAGCAACCACGACCCCCGGGCGCTAATATCCGGCATATGAACCTCCTCACCTTACTCGCTGATGCGGCGGTGATCCCCAAGGAGCGCGTGCCCGAGCTAGAGGCCGAGCTTAAAAAACAGGACACCGAGCCCGAGCAGGCCCTGGTCAAGGCCGGTATCGCGCTTGCGGATATCCTTAAAGCCAAGGGAGACTACTACGGCGTGCCCACGCGGGAGGTGGGGGAGAAGTCGGTACCGTTTGACATCCTGGGGTTGGTGCCCGAGGAGTCGGCGCGCCACTACCGGCTCGTGCCGCTGGGCGAGGCCGAGGGGGCGCTCGAGGTCGGTATCACCGATCCGGACAATCTCGAAGCGCGGGACGCGCTCACGTTTATTTCGGCAAAGATAGGGATGCCATACAAGCTTTTTCTTATTACCGAAACGGACTTTGAGCGTTTGTTGGGGCAGTACAAGGGCCTCTCCGGCGAGGTGGGCAAGGCACTCAACGAGCTCGAGACCGAAATCACCGTCGAGACTACCAAAAACCCCAAAGACAAGCGCGCGCTCGGTCTGGAGGAGTCCGAACTCGCCGAAACCGAAGCATCGGCGGTCACCGAAGACGCGCCGGTCACCAAAATTGTTGCAACCATCCTGCGCCACGCGGCAGAGCAGCGCGCATCCGACATCCACATCGAGCCGATGTCCGACCAAACGCGGGTGCGCTTCCGCATCGACGGCGTTTTGTTGACCAACATTACGCTCCCGCCCAAGGTGCACTCCTCGGTCGTGGCGCGTATTAAGGTGCTCTCCAATATGCGGCTCGACGAAAAGCGCAAGCCGCAGGACGGACGCTTTAGCGCGCGCGTCGGCGGGGGCAAGGTGGACTTCCGTGTGTCGACCTTCCCCACGTATTACGGCGAAAAGGTGGTGATGCGTATTTTGGGCAACCAGACCAAAGACTGGAAGCTCGACGGCGTGGGCCTATCGCAACGCAACCTCGATCTTATTCGTACGGCCATCAAAAAACCCTACGGTATGGTGCTTATTTCCGGTCCCACCGGCTCGGGTAAGTCGACCACGCTCTACACGCTCTTAAACGAGGTCGACCGCGACCGCCAGAACGTGCTGTCGCTCGAAGACCCGGTCGAGTACACCATCGCCGGTGTCTCCCAGTCGCAGGTCCGGCCCGAGATAGGCTACAGCTTTGCCAACGGCCTGCGCACCACTCTGCGGCAGGACCCAAACATCATCATGGTCGGCGAGATCCGCGACAGCGAGACCGCCAACTTGGCCATCCAGGCGGCACTGACCGGCCACCTCGTGCTCTCGACCATCCACACCAACAACTCTATCGGCATCATCCCGCGCCTGCTGGACATGGGGGTGGAGCCCTACCTTATCCCGCCGGTGCTCATCCTCGGCGTCGCCCAGCGCTTGGTGCGCACGCTCTGTCCGGGCGGCGGCAAGAAGGTGACGGTGGATGACAGTATGGCGACGATGATTAAACAGCAATTTGCCGACGTGCCGGCGGCATACCGCAAAGACCTGCCGGATTTTAAAGAGGTCTACCGCATAGAGCCAACACCCGAGTGTCCGTCGGGCACCCAGGGCCGCGTGGCCTGTTTTGAGGTGTTTGATATGACACCCGAGCTTGAGCGCGCGATTTTGGCTCGCAAGTCGGAAGAGGAATTGAAGGCCATCGTGCGCAGTCGAGGCATGCTCACGATGAAGGAGGATGCTATGATTAAATCTGCGCAAGGACAGGTCCCGTTCGAGGAAGTCAACACGCTCGGAGGCGAGTTTGAGCTCGAGGCGGTTGCTCCGCTGATGCCCACACCGGTGCCGGAGGTGATTACCGAAGAGGGTGATGTCGCCGCTCCCGTAAAAGAGGTAGAAATTTAGCACCCTATGGCGGATTACAAACAAAAGTTAAGCGGGCTTATTGAAACCACCATCGCGCAGGGTGCCAGCGACCTCCACCTGCGCGCGGGTGTACAGCCGATACTCCGCGTCTCGGGCGTGATGACCACCTTGCTCTCCGAGCCAGCGCTCACCCAAGAGGACATGCTCGGCCTCCTCGACGAGCTGCTCTTGCCCGAGCGCAAAAAGGACTTTTTGCAGTCGCGGGAAGTCGACTTTTCCTACGCGTACGCAGATATAGCCCGTTTTAGGGGCAACGGCTACTTTGAGCGTGGGCGTATCGGGGTGGCGCTGCGGCTTATCCCGCGCATCATCCGCTCCATCGCCGAGCTTCACCTCCCGCCCATCATAGAGCAGTTTGCCACGCGGGAGCAGGGCTTTTTCTTGGTGGTGGGGCCGGTAGGGCAGGGCAAGACCACCACGCTCGCCGCAATAATCGAGAAGGTCAACACCGAGCGCACCGAGCACATTGTCACCATCGAGGACCCGATAGAATATCTGTTCGAAAACAAGCGCTCGCTGGTAGACCAGCGCGAGGTGCGCATCGACACCGCGGACTTTGGCATCGCACTGACCTCGGTCTTCCGCCAAGACGTGGATGTCGTGATGATAGGGGAGATGCGCACGCAAGAGACCATCGCAACTGCGGTCACTGCCGCAGAGACCGGACACCTGGTCCTCTCCACCTTGCACACCAACAACGCGGTCCAAACCATCGACCGTATCATCGACGTCTTCCCCTCGACCCAACAGGACCAAATACGCATCCAGTTGGCCTCCTCGCTCGCAGGCATATTTTCCCAGCGGCTCGTGCCCCGCATCGCAGGCGGGCTTATCCCCGCGTATGAGCTCCTTATCAACAACACCGCCGTCTCGAACCTCATCCGCGAAAAGCGCACCCACGAAATACAAACTATGATAGAGACCGGCAACGACGAGGGGATGATAGACATGAACCGCTGTCTGGCGGACCTCGTGCGCGCGGGCGAGATCTCGGTCGAAAACGCTTACTCCCGCTCTATCTCGCCCAAGACGCTCGAGCGTCTCCTATAACCTATGGCTGAATTTAAGTACGAAGCACTCGACCAAAACGGCAAAGCGGCTAGCGGTGTCGTCAACGCCGGCAGTCAGGAGTCGGCCATCGCGAGCCTGCAACAAAAAGGTCTGACGATTACCTCGATACAAGGCGGGGGCAACAAGACGCTACTGCAGCAGATGCGGACGATAACCGTCTTCGGCGGAGTATCGAGCCGCGACCTCGTCATCCTCTCGCGCCAGATCGCGACACTCTTCGAGGCGCAGGTCTCTGCCCTGCGTGTTTTCAGGCTTCTCGCCGAGCAGTCCGAAAAGCCTTTTTTGCGGCAGGTGCTCGCCGAAATAAGCGACGACCTACAGGGCGGCAACTCAATCTCAAAATCACTGGAGAAGCATCCCAAGGTCTTTTCCGACTTTTACGTCAACATGGTCCGCGCAGGCGAGGAGTCCGGCAAGCTCGACCAGACCTTCCTCTTTTTGGCCGACTACATCGACCGCTCCTACGAGCTTGGTAGCAAGGCCCGCAACGCGCTCATCTACCCGGCCTTTATTTTGGTGACCTTTGTGGCAGTGATGACACTCATGCTGACGCTCGTCATCCCGAAAATAGGCGCGATCCTGCAAGACAGCGGACAGATACTGCCGTTGTATACCCGGATTATTCTCGGGTTGAGCACCTTTCTTACCGATTACGGTGTCTTCCTGCTTATCGCACTCATCATCGGCGGCTACCTTGTATACCGTTATGTACAGACATCCCCGGGCAAAATAGCCTTTTCCCGGTTTAAGTTCTCTATACCCTACGTCGGCTCGCTCTATCAAAAACTCTACCTGTCCCGCATCGCCGACAACATGAACGTCATGCTCACCTCGGGCATCTCGGCGGTGCGCGCGCTCGAGATTACCGCCAACGTCGTGGAGGACCATATTTATGAGGGGATACTGCGCGAGGCGATAGAAGGGGTCAAGAGCGGCAGTCCGCTCTCGCAGAATCTTGCGCGCTATACTCCGCTGTATATCCCCGGCATCTTTGTGCAGATGCTCCAGATAGGCGAGGAAACAGGGGAGATGGGCAATATCCTCTCGCGTCTGGCCAAGTTCTATAACCGCGAGGTCAATGCCGCCGTCGACACCCTGGTGTCCCTTATCGAGCCCATTCTTATTGTCGGCCTCGCCCTAGGGGTCGGGTTCTTGCTTGCGGCGGTGCTCCTGCCTATATACAACTCGGCCAGCAACCTGTAGGCGGCAGGCTCGCCGCTCGGCGCGGCATAAGTGTTCCCTTATCCACAGGGGGCAGTGGGGGCGGTATATAGGCCGTTATAATAAAGGGGCCTAGCGATATAGACGTGTGGCAGATTTTACTAGTATTGTATTATTAAATAACAGATTATCTATGCAGAAAATTATCAACAAGGGCTTTACCCTCATCGAGCTCCTCGTCGTCATCGCTATCATAGGCATTTTGGCGGCCATCGTGCTTGTGTCTTTGGGTAATGCCCGCAGCAAAGGTGCGGACGCCGGCATCCAGGGCAACCTCGACTCTATCCGTACGCAGGCGGAAGTCTACTCGAGCAACAACAGCAACTCGTACGACCCAACCGGCACGACCGCGACTGCCGGAGTAAACGCTGCTTGCGGCACCACCGGTATATGGTCCGACCCGACCATCATCCAGGCGGTCAAGAACGCCAACAACAACGCGGGCACCGCCACACTCAACGGTGTAGCGGCCCAGACCACTGTCTGTAAGTCGTCCGCTAACGCATGGATGCTCGCTATGGTCAAGAAGAGCGACATCACCACCACCTGGTGCGTCGACAGCGTCGGCAAGGCCAAAGATGTCGCGGTCATCCTTCTCGATACCGCCGCGGAAATCACCGCCATTACCGCCTGCCCGTAATTCCAGATATCGTGCTCTCAAAAATCCCCACCCCTACGCGGGGGAGGGGATTTTTGTTTGGTACACTACAGAGGTATGTATTTCTATGCTCCACAGAAGGCGCGCGGGTTTACCCTTATTGAGCTTCTGGTCGTGGTGGCAATCATCGCGATACTTACCTCGATCATCACCGTGTCCTTCGGCGCCGCCAAAAAGAAGTCCCGCGACAGCAAGCGGGCGGCCGACATAAAATCTATCCAACTCGCGCTCTCGCTCTACTACAGCGACAACCTTTTTTACCCTAAAAATATCTACGCCTCTTCTAACACTATCTCCGGCTCCGACCCCGCCAACGGCCTGGCCCCCACCTACTTGCCGGTGGTGCCCAAAGACCCAAACGCCAACACTACCGACACTTGCAACGGCACGGGTGCCAATGGGCTTGCGAGCTGTTATCACTACAATGCATATGTGGTGAGCGGGCTGTGCAGTGTCAGCAACGTGCCCGTCATATACCACCTTGGTGCAAGTTTTGAGGATACCACCAACAGCGTGCTCAACCAGGACAGTGATGCCGCTCCGGCGCTCAATCCACCCTTCTCGACCACGTATGTCGCCTGCAACAACGGCACCTCACCCTCGGGCACGTTCGACGGCAACGCCGCCGATTGCGCGATAAGCGTGGGTGCTGCGGCCACCGACAACTGCTACGACCTGACCCCGTAATGTTTATCATCGCGGCCGGCGTCTTGGGCGCCATACTCGGGAGTTTTCTTAACGCGCTCTTGTTCCGCTATAACACCGGCCGCTCCGTCGCCGCGGGGCGCTCGCGGTGCATGTCCTGCGGGCACACACTCGCGCCGCTCGACCTCGTGCCCGTGCTCTCCTACGCGGTGCTCTTGGGCAAGTGCCGCTACTGCCAAAGCCACATCTCGGTGCAGTACCCACTGGTGGAGGCGCTTTCAGCACTGCTTGCGGTGGCGCTGTACGTACGAAATCCCGAGCCCCTCCATTTTTTTCTGTCCCTTTTTGTGTGGATGGTATTGCTGTTTGTACTCGTTTATGACCTGCGCCACAAAATAATCCCCTGGAGTGCTATGGGTTTGGCGATACTCGGCGCAGGTGCACTCCTCGTGCTTGACCGCGAGTTTACCAGCGAAGCGCTGACGGCGGGGGTAGCGCTTGCCGCACCGCTGTTGCTGCTCTCTGCGGTCTCCCGCGGGACCTGGATGGGCTGGGCCGACGGCGTACTGGAGTTCGGACTTGGCCTCCTGTTGGGGCTTTCGGCAGGAGCGTCGGCTTTGGTGATGGCGTTTTGGATAGGCGCAGTAGTGGGTATAACGCTTCTGATACTCCCGCGGGGATATACAATGAAGAGCGAGGTGCCCTTCGCTCCCTTTCTTATCCTGGGGGCCGCGCTCTCGTACTTTTTGCATGTCGATTTTCTCCAAACGCTTCCGGCGCTTTTCTTCTAGAGGTTTTACTCTTGTAGAGCTCCTCGTGGTGTCGGTCATCATACTGGTCATCACGGCCTTTATCCTGTTCAGTCAGGAAAAGTTCAATTCCTCGACCCTTCTGCGGTCGCTCGGCTACAATATTGCGCTTTCGGTGCGCCAGGCACAGGTCTACGGCACATCGGTCTTCGGCGTGCAGACCCCCTCGGGCGTGGTACATGCGCCGGCGTACGGCGTGTCCTTCTCCTTTAGCGACCCGACACACTACGTGCTCTTTTTGGCGCTCACCAACGACTACTCGTATAGCAACGCACTCACCGAAAAGGTCAAACTCTTTACCATCGGTTCCGGCTACCGGGTGACCAAGTTCTGCGCCACCGCCGTCACCGGCCTGGTCGAGCATTGCTCGACCGACGCGACCCCCTTGCAGTACCTGACCATTTACTTTAAGCGGCCCAATCCCGACGCCTACTTTGCCACTGACCGCGCGGGCGAGGAGTACGCGGGCGCGTACGTCCAGGTGCGGTCGGGCAACGGTGACACGCGCAGTGTAAGCGTCACCGCCTCCGGCCAGATTGCGGTGGTGCCGCCCAACACCACACCCCCCACACCCCCGCCGGTCAGCGGTACGCCCCCGCCCCCGCCCGGGTCCGTGTGCGGCGACGGCATAGTCGGCGGGAGCGAGGCCTGTGACCTCGGCGACAGCCTGCATGGCGACGGCAACGGCGCGTGCCCCAAAACCTGCTCGCTGCTCTGTAGCGCCAACACCTGCGTGACGGCCCCCACCTGCACCATCTCGCCGTCGCAGACCATCGTCAACGGACAAAGTGCCGCCATCAACTACTCGGTCAACGGTACTGCGCTGACCCAAACCATAAACGGCGCCTCGGTGTCGGGATCCTCCGGCGTCTACGCGCCTTCGCCCACGGTGACCACCAACTACACCATGGAAGTAAGCAACTCCGGCGGCTCCAATACCTGCGGGCCGATTACGGTGACGGTCAATAACCCGTCGCCCTTTATTGTGGTGGATTGTGCCGCCGGTGGTGGTACACAGTCCAACGACCCAAGTGATTCTACGCACTATAGACTCTGCAAATACCTCACGCCGGGCAGTAGCTGGACATTTCCCATTACCAACACTCCGTCGGGTGCAAGCGTGACCTATCTGGTGGTGGGCGGCGGCGGAGGAGGAGGTAGTGGTGACAACAACAACGGCGGTGGTGGTGGTGGTGGCGCAGGAGGATTCCGCACCGGGACGCTCTCCGTTACCCCGCAGACTTATCCGGTAACGGTTGGCGCGGGAGGCAGCGGGACTAACGGCAGTGGATCTATAGCCAATGGGGGTAAAGGAGGCGACTCGATTTTTGCATCTATAACCGCGGCGGGTGGTGGTGGCGGTAGCAGCAACGGCGGCAGCAGCGGCAACGGTGGCTCCGGTGGCGGCGCGTCGCGTAACTGGACACCGGGAACGGGCAACAGTCCCAGTACAAGCCCGGCTCAAGGTACTAACGGAGGCAACGGCGGTGCAGGAAACGGCGGCAACGACGGCGGCGGCGGCGGCGGCGGCGGAGCAAGCTCGGCAGGCAGCAACGGCAATGGAGGCTCCAGTAGCCCAACCGGCTCGGGTGGCAACGGTGGTGCGGGCACTGCCAACAGTATTTCCGGCTCCTCGGCTACTTATGCGGGTGGCGGTGGCGGTGGTGGCGACGGCTCTTCGGGCGGCTCGGGCGGCTCGGGCGGCGGCGGCGCGGGCGGCGGTTCTGGCAACGGTAGCCCCGGCACCCAAAACACGGGCGGCGGCGGTGGCGGCGGGTACAGTCCCAGCGTTTCAACCGGGAACGGCTTCGGTGGTGGTGGCGGTGGCAGCGGCATTGTCATCATCCGGTGGCAGTATCAATAATATGACGATTACTCCCTACAACCGCGGCTTCACTTTGGTAGAAATACTGGTCTCGGTGGCGATATTCGCCACCGTGATGGTCATTGCGCTCGGGGCATTGTTGGCGATGGCCGAGAGCGATAGAAAGTCGCAGACGCTCAAGTCGGTCATCAACAACCTCAACTTTTCTCTCGACAGCATGTCGCGCTCTATCCGCGTCGGCGACACCTACCATTGCGACGCTTCAGTTGCACCGCTCACGAGCCCGCGCGATTGTCAGGACGCTCCCGGTGCGGACTCGATAGCATACCGCGCTCCTAGCGGTGCCACGGCCATTTTTTGCCGGGGAAGTAGTACCACCTGCGACTCTACGGGGACCTCGATTTTGCGCTCCATCGACGGCGGCCTCAACTACGCTCCCATCACCGCGCCGGAGGTCAAAATCTCAAACTTTTCCTTTTTTGTCGTAGGGGCGGAGAGTGCCACCGTCCAGTCAAAAGTCACCATACTGATTTCCGGCGCGGTGCAGGTGACCGGCACCCAGCAGTCGCAATTTAATCTGCAAACCTCGGTGACCCAGCGCCTCTACGACGAACTATGATACAGAAAATACAACAGGGATTTACGCTGATAGAGACGCTCATCGCGGTGCTTATACTCACCACCGCAATAACCGGGCCGCTCACCATTGCCTCCAAAGGGTTGACCGCAACGCTCATCGCCAAGGACCAGATCTCCGCCTTTTATCTCGCCCAGGACGCGGTCGAGTATGTGCGCTTTTTGCGCGACAGCGCCTGCCTTGCCGCCGGCGCGCCGGTCGGCGGTTGTGCGGCAGAGGTCTGGCTCTCAAGTTTGACCGCGTGCACCAGCGCCGGTGGTGGCACGGCCTGCTACTTCGACTCCCTCGCCCAGAACCCGGCTACCCCGGCAACCTGTGCGGGCGATTGCCCCGTTATGCGCTACGACACTGCGTCGCACGCATTCAACTACAACGGCTCGGCCACACCAACACCGCAAAAGTTTACCCGCACGGTGACGATCAACAACGACCCGTCCGGTCCCGCTCCGGACGAGGCTATACTGACCGTGACGGTGACCTGGGCCAACTTGGCGGGGATAACCCACACCGCAGTAGTGCGCGAAAATATACTCCGATGGCAATAAAAAAACACAACAGAGGGTTTACGATTTTCTTTGCGATGCTGGCCGGGGGACTCGCACTCTCTATCGGTGTCGCCATATATGACCTGACGGTCCGCGAGCTCGAGCTCTCGGCCACCGCCACCCAGTCGCAATATGCAATCTACGCCGCCGACACGGGGGTCGAGTGCGCGCTGTATTGGGACTACAAGTGCGCCGGTGGGGGATGCATGGACGGCAGTGCGTTTGCAACCTCCAGCGCCTATCTCGGAGCGGGTTCCGGGGTGCTGTGCAACGGCCAGGACGTGGCCGCGGCGGGGACTCCACCGACTCCGTTTAATGCTCCGCCGGCAAACTGGATCCCGTGGAGCATAGAAAACAGCACCTCTGCGGCGACCACCACCTTTTATATTTCGTTTGCGCCGGCGCAACCCTACTGCGCCAAAGTCGAGGTGATGAAAAGTGGCGATCCCATCCAGACCACCGTTATCTCCCATGGCTTTAATACTTGTGCCCCGGGCAGTACCAACCAACTGGAGCGCGCGCTGTACGTGAGCTACTAGGGGCTATAGACTGGATGCATGGTCCCGAAGGAGACGAAAGAGCGGTACGAAAAGCTCAAAGCGGCGGTCAACCACTACCGTACAAAGCGGCACGTTTTTGATATCGAAGAGATATCGATAGAGGCCGAAGACGCGCTCAAGCAAGAACTTGCCGCGCTTGAGACCGAGTACCCGGCGCTCGTTGCTCCCGACAGTCCGACCCAGCGGGTAGGCGGCTCTCCCTTGCCCCAATTCAAAAAAGTGCGGCACGAGGTGGCGCAGTGGTCCTTCAACGACGCGTTCAGCGAGGAGGACATCGGCGAGTTTGACGCGCGCGTGCGCCGGATGTTGCAAATCCCGAGCCCGGTCGAGGGGCTTGGTACTGCATCCACCGTCGAGTACACCGGCGAGCTTAAAATAGACGGGCTCAAAATCATTTTGACCTACGAAAAAGGATTGCTAAAAACCGCGGCCACCCGGGGCGACGGCGCGGTGGGCGAGGAAGTGACGCACAATGTGCGCACCATCGAGTCGGTGCCGCTCTCTCTGGAGCGGCCGGTCGATATTATTGTCGAGGGCGAGGTGTGGATGAGTGAGAGGACGCTCAAAGGATTGAATAAAACGCAGGAGAAACTTGGCAAGCCCTTGTACGCAAACCCGCGCAATGCCGCCGCGGGAGCTATCCGCCAGCTCGACCCTAAGATTGCGGCCTCGCGCAAGCTCGACTCTTTTATCTACGATGTGGCAAAAACATCCGAAGCGCTGCCCAAGACCCAGTGGGAGGAACTGCAGTACCTGCGGGGCTTGGGGTTTAAGGTCAACCGCCATGCAGAGCTGCTGGGCTCGGTAGAAGAAGTTATTAATTATTGGAAACAATGGAAGGATAAGTCAAAAGCGGAGGACTACTGGGTTGACGGGGTGGTCATCAAGGTCAACCGCGCCGACCTGCAGGAGCGGCTGGGCTACACCGGCAAGGCCCCGCGCTTTGCGGTCGCGTGGAAGTTCCCCGCAGAACAAGTCACCACGGTGGTAGAAGGTATTGCCTTGCAGGTCGGGCGCACCGGGGTGCTCACACCGGTGGCGCACCTACGACCGGTGTTGGTCGCGGGCTCCACTGTGTCGCGCGCGACCCTGCACAACGAAGATGAAATAAAACGGCTCGACGTGCGGGTGGGGGACACGGTGATTTTGCAAAAAGCGGGCGATGTTATACCCGACATCGTGCGCGTCCTGACCGAGCTGCGGCCGCGCGGCACCAAACCGTATCGGTGGCCGAAATCGGTCGCCGAATGTGGCGAAGACGGCCGCATTGAGCGCGTCCCCGGCGAGGCCGCGTGGCGATGTGTGGCCAAAAACTCTTTTGCGGTGATGCGGCGCAAGTTGCGCTACTTTGCCTCGCGCGGCGCACTCAACATAGAAGGGTTGGGACCAAGCACCGTAGACGCTCTGCTCGAGCAGGGGCTGGTTGCGCATTTTGACGACTTTTTTACGCTTAAGGAGGGAGATGTGTTAGAGCTCGAAGGTTTTGCAGAAGTAAGTGCAAAAAAACTCATCGAGTCGATTCAAAAAGTGTCCAAAAGCGTGCCGTTGTCGCGCCTGCTGACGGGGCTGTCCTTGCCGCATGTGGGCGAGGAGACGGCCATACTTTTGGCCCAAAAGTATGAATCAATAGATGCTTTGGCGCAGGAAAATGTAGAAGCCCTCACCTCGATCGACGGCATCGGCCCGATTGTGTCAGAGGCGCTCGTGGAGTGGTTCGCCGAAAAAGACAATAAAGAGCTCATCAAGCGGCTCAAAAAAGTTCTGACCATTGTTTATGAAAAATCTTCGGCCAAGAAAAATCTCCCGCTTGCCGGTAAAACGTTCGTGCTGACCGGCGGGATGGAGCGTATGAGCCGCGACGAAGCCAAAGAAGCAATACGCAGACTGGGTGGAAATATATCCAGCAGTGTCTCCAAAAAAACAAGCTATGTGGTCGCGGGCGAGGAGGCTGGTTCCAAATTAGATAAAGCTACGGAACTAGGGGTCACGATTCTTTCAGAACAGGAGTTTCTAAAGCTAATCGCCTAGTGTAGTATTAGCCCATGATTTCGAAGGAGGAGGTACTCAAACTCGCCGAGCTGGCGCGGCTCAAGATTGGGGATGGGGAGGTTGAGGGACTGCAAAAAGATATTTCGAGCATTTTGGAGTACGTGGGACAAGTGAGCGCCGTCCAGCCGCAAGGAGAGACCTTTCTGTCGGACAGCAAGGACTCACCTTTCGGCCTACACACCGTGATGCGCGAGGACCTGCCTCGACTTGCGTCGGGCAAGGCGGGTGTGCCCACCCCGGTGCTCGGCGAGCGCGAAGCGCTTTTGAATGCGTTCCCCACGCGCGAGGGCGACTTCAACGTGGTCCGGAAGATAATCCAAAAAGATGAATAAACTGAACGAGCTCACTATCGCAGAAGCATCAAAAAAACTCGCTGCGGGCGAGATAACCGCCGTGCAGTTGGCGCAGGCGTGTCTGGATGAGATTGCAAAAAGAAATCCGGAGCTGAACGCTTATCTGGAAGTGTTTGATGATGTGCTAGAGCAAGCCAAGAAAGCCGACGAACGCCGCGCCGCGGGGGAGAGTCATCCTCTGTTGGGAATTCCGCTCGCTGTAAAAGACAATATTTTGATACAGGGGCGTGTCGCGTCGGCCGCGAGCAAGATGCTCGAACAGTATGTCGCGACCTATGACGCAACGGTGATAAAAAAACTCAAAGAAGCCGGGGCAGTATTCCTCGGTCGCACCAACATGGACGAATTTGCGATGGGCGGCAGTAACGAAAATTCGGCTTTTGGTCCTGCAAAAAATCCGCATGATGAAAGTCGAGTGACCGGCGGCTCATCGGGCGGTTCGGCGGCGGCGGTTGCTGCGCACCTCTGTTTGGGAGCATTGGGGAGCGATACGGGCGGCTCGGTGCGCGAGCCAAGCAGTTTTTGCGGTGTGGTCGGGTTTAAGCCGACCTACGGCGCAGTGTCGCGCTCGGGGTTGATGGCGATGGGCTCGTCTCTCGACCAAGTAGGCCCTATTACTAAAACGCTGGAAGATGCGGAGATATTGTTTGACACTATCCGCGGCAAAGACCCGTTGGACAGTACATCCGTAGACCCGGAAGATCTCAAATCACAAACCTCAAATAACAAACGCATCGGCGTGCCGCGCCACTTATTTAAAGAGGGGATAGACCAAGACGTGCTTGAGCGGTTTGAAGCGTCGCTCAAAAAATTGGAGGGGCAGGGCTACGAGCTGGTTGATATCACCCTGCCATCCTCGCCGCTGGCGCTCGCCCTGTACTACATCATCATGCCCGCCGAAGCATCGAGCAACCTGGCGCGTTTCGACGGGGTGCGTTACGGATTGTCGCTCAAAGGCTCGTCGCTAATCGAAGATTATGCAAAAACGAGAGGGGAAGGTTTTGGCCCCGAGGTGCGCCGCCGCATCATGCTCGGCACCTATGTGCTTTCGGCCGGCTACTACGACGCCTACTACGGCAAGGCCATCGCCGCACGCGCGCTTTTGCGCAAAGAATACAATGATGCGCTCAAGACGCTTGCGTGCATTGCAACACCCACGGTGCCCTCGCCCGCATTTGCTTTGGGAGAAAAGTCCGACCCGCTGGCTATGTATCTCGCCGATATTTTTACCGTTTCGGCAAACCTTACCGGCAATCCGGCCGTCTCGGTCCCGATGGGGACCGTAGAACGCGGAGGAAAAGCCCTGCCGGCAGGGTTGCAACTCACCGCTGCGCATGGGGATGAAGCGGCGCTCTTTGTGGTAGGAAAGGCGTTAGAATAGAGGTGATGCAAAACGGCGTCGATTTTTTGAACCTCGAGTATCTGCTCGTGCGCTCGTACGAGTTTGTAGCGAGCTTCCATGGGACACTAGGGCAATTCCCAGAGTGGGTAGGGGGAGTGGTATATTTTGTACTTGTGTTAGGCATGGTGCTGTCGTTTATACTCCTGATTTTTATTGTCTACTCCCAGATCAAGCTTCTGCAGACCGAGCATGCCGGGTTCCACGCGATGGAGGCCGAGAGCCACGAAGCGCACGACCCCGAAGTAGAGTCGACCGGCAAGAACGACCGGTGGGAGCGCATTGTCGAGCTTGCCGCCTCGGCAAACGAAAGCGAGTGGCGCCGCGCGATACTGGAGGCCGACATCATGCTCGGGGACGTGTTGTCAGACCAGGGCTATGAGGGAGCGAGCGTCGGCGAGCAGCTGAAGATGGCCAACCCGATACAAATGACCACGCTCGACTTGGCATGGAAGGCGCACAAAGTGCGCAACGACATCGCGCACGGGGGCGAGCGCTACAAGCTTGAGGAACGCGAGGTCCGCGTGGCCATAGACTACTTTAAACGCGTGTTTGAAGAATTCGCTGCGATTTAGCCAAACGAAAAGGCACCCTACTGGGTGCCTTTTCGTTATCTGGTTGCGGGGGCGGGAATTGCACCCGCGACCTCAAGGTTATGAGCCTTGTGAGCTACTACTGCTCCACCCCGCTATAAAAGGTATTCTAGCACAGTGCGGGTGTCGGCGGAAGGACTTGCACCTTCGACCTTGGGTTTATGAGTCCCATGCTCTAACTACCTGAGCTACGCCGACGTGAGCTTAGGCTAGCATTTTTACCGTCGCTCTTCAATTACGATACGGTCCCGACAATCGTCCGCGCAAAGTCGAGGATGAGATTGAGGACGGAAATGAAGAACGTGATGATGAGCGTCAAAAACGCCAGCAAAAAGTTGAGGATGGTGTTGAGCAGGGAGGTGATAGCGTCCATGCAGATAGTATAGCAAACGTTGCGCGAGAGACGGGACTTGAACCCGCAACCTCTGCCGTGACAGGGCAGCGCTCTAACCAGTTGAGCTACTCCCGCAACTGCGGGTCGAACAAGGCGATTTTAGCGCAAAAACGCTATTTTTCCAACGAGGAGGGCAGGACACCCTTTTGTTCGCAGAAATTACGGAACTCGACTTTAAGACGGTCGAGCTCCTCGTCGGTCATGTCCTCGGCATCAATAAGGATGTTGCGTGCAGCATCGTTGGCCTTGATAAGTTCGTCGAGCTTAAGGTGTATCGCATGCGCATCGCGGTTCTGGGTGTTTTGTATCAAAAACACCATCAAGAAGGTCAGCACGGTGGTGCCCGTGTTGATGATGAGCTGCCACGTGTCAGAGAAGTGGAATATCGGTCCGCACAGCGCCCAGATGACGATGATAAAAAACGCCCATGCAAACGCCCACGAACTCCCCATCAACTGACTTGCTTTATGCGCCGCCTTCCGGAACACGTCGTTCATATACCGGTAGTGTAACCCGGAACTTCAGTGCCCGTATAGCCGGCAGTGGGGGGAGCGCAGGGAGGCTCGGCAGGTGGATACTAATCGCGACACGAGCCGAAGTGTAGGCCAGGTAGGAGAGGAAGAGTACATAGGGCAGCGACATCGCCACAAAGAATATCCACAGCCGTGTCGTCGGGGCGGCAAACATGTACAGTGCGCTGCTTATGAGCAGGGGCACAAAGGTCCGGTAGAGGGCATTGGTGTCAAACAGGGGAGTAACGCCGGCCTTATCCTCTGCGTAGAGCCAATAGAGAAAGGCAAATCCTCTCCACGTGGCATATACAGCGCTTACGAGGCATAGGGTCCACAGTGGCGTGTGGTACGAGCGCAGGACCAACAGCGCCGCAAAAAGCTGTGCGGCCGCCAGACCGCCGGCGAGCGGCAAGAACAGCGCAAGACGCGACGCGCGATAGGTCTCGCGCATCCAAGCAATAGGAGTGAATCGGGCTTCCATAAAAACATATCGTACCGCCATGAGTATGGAGACGCTGTGTGATTGAAAATCTTGCTAAAATGGGCTACTCTCGCTTGGTAAGCCGAAGTAGCTCAGATGGTAGAGCAGCTCCATGGTAAGGAGCAGGTCGCCGGTTCGATCCCGGCCTTCGGCTCCCGATGTAGTGTCGGAAGCCAGCGTAGCTCAGTTGGTAGAGCATCTCACTCGTAACGAGAAGGTCGTCGGTTCAATCCCGACCGCTGGCTCCACGTTCAACAGGTTCAGTGTAAACAAGTGGAAAAGGAACAAAAAGAGGAAAGAATAAAAGAGATAGAGGCGGCTATGCAAACCGCCGACTTTTGGAGTAATCCGGCGGAGGCCCAGCAACTGATTAAAGAGCTGCAGGATCTGAAGACGGAGGCCGAAGGCGGTTCGGCGTATGACCGCGGCGGGGCGATACTGTCTATGGTTGCGGGCGCCGGGGGTGACGATGCCGAGGACTTTGCCCGCATGCTTTTTGAGATGTACCGGAAGTATTTTGAAAAGCGGGGATGGAGCGCAAAGGTGTTGCACGAAAACCGCAACGACCACGGCGGATTTCGCAACCTTTCGGTAGAAGTGGATGCAAAGGGCGCCTACCGCACGCTTAAAAACGAGTACGGCGTCCACCGCTTGGTGCGCCTTTCTCCCTATAATGCCTCACAAAAGCGCCACACCTCGTTTGTGTTGGTCGAGGTCTTGCCGGTCATCGACAAAGTCGCCGCTATTGAGCTCGACGAAAAGGAGTTGGAGATCACGGTGGCGCGCAGTAGCGGCCCCGGCGGGCAGAACGTCAACAAGCGCGAGACCGCGGTGCGCATCGTGCATACGCCGACCGGTATCAGTGCCCACGTCGACGGCGAGCGCACGCAGGGCGCCAACAAAGAAAAAGCACTCGCTATCGTGAAGGCAAAATTACTCCGCCGGCTCGAAGAAGAGCGTAAGGAAAAGATATCCGACCTGTCAGTCGCCACGGGCAAGATAGAGTGGGGGAGCCAGATACGCTCCTATGTCCTGCACCCCTACAAATTGGTCAAAGACCACCGCAGTGGCGTAGAGGTCCGCGATGCCGAAGGCGTACTCGACGGCAACCTCGAACCCTTTTTGGAAAAATCAGAATAAGGTACAATAAGGAGCGTTAAAAATGATCTACTACGACCGCGTATCCAAAATATACGCTGACAACTCTGTTGCACTCGAAGACGTCAGCTTCTCCGTAGAGCCGGGAGAGTTCGTCTCCATCGTCGGGCACTCCGGCGCGGGCAAGACGACGCTGGTCAAGATGCTCCTGGCCGAAGAAAAGCCCTCCAGCGGCGCGGTCTTTTTTGAGTCCATCAATATCCACGAGGTGCCGCTGTCCAAAATGGGCGCTCTGCGGCGCAAGATAGGCACGGTCTTTCAGGACTTCCGGTTGCTCCCCAACAAAACCGCGTACGAAAACATCGCCTTTGCGATGGAGGCGGCGGGCCGCAATGAAGAAGAAATACACTCCGACGTGCCGCACGTGCTCGAGTTGGTCGACCTGGGCGACAAGATGAACAATTTTCCCGACGAGCTCTCCGGCGGCGAGCAGCAGCGCGTTGCTATCGCACGCGCCATCGTCAACCAGCCCGACGTCATCGTGGCCGACGAGCCGACGGGCAACCTCGACCCGGTCAACACGTTCGAAATCGTGCAAATCCTCAAAAAAATCAACGACCTCGGCACCACCATCATTTTGACCACCCATAACAAAGGCGTCATCGACGCACTCAAAAAACGCGTCATCACCATGGACCGCGGCAAGGTCATCCGCGACGATAGGGAAGGAAAGTATATACTGTAACTATGTTCAACTGGGTACTACTCAAGCGGGTGTTTCGGGCGGGGATACTCGACTTCTCGCGCAATGCGTTTGTCTCCTTTGCCTCCATCCTTGTCATGACCGTGACGCTCTTTGTGGTGGGGCTCACCGTCTTTGCCGGCGTGATACTCGGCTCGGCTCTGCAGGAGTTGCGCGACAAAGCAGACATCAACGTCTACTTCGTCCAGTCTGTCGCCGAGGACCGCATCCTCGAGATGAAGGCCTCGCTCGAAGCCCTGCCCGAGGTCTCCTCCGTGCAGTACCTTTCGCATGACGAGGCGCTCGCCGCGTTCCGTGAGCGGCACAAAAACGACCAGCTGACACTCAACGCTCTGGAAGAGTTGGGGGACAACCCGTTCGGCGCGGTACTCAACGTCAAGGCGAAAGACCTCTCCCAGTACGAGTCCATCGCGGCGTTCTTGCAGGACCAGCAGTCGCAGGACAGTGGCTCGGTCATCGACAAGATCAACTTCTATGACGAACAGCATCGCGCGGCGCTCGCCCGGCTCGAGCTCATCACCGACTCCTCACAGCGGCTTGGGTTTATCATCATCGCTCTGCTTATCATCACCACCATCGCCATATCCTTTAATACCCTGCGGCTCGCCATATACACCAGCCGCGACGAGATACAAGTGATGCGGCTCGTCGGCGCGGGCTCCTTTTATATCCGCGCGCCCTTTATGGTCGAGGGTGTGCTCTACGGACTGGTTGCCGGCATCGTAACCCTGCTCCTCTTCTACCCGCTTGCGTACTGGCTCGGCACCTCGACCGGCAACTTCTTCGGCGGCGTCAATATATTTACCTACTACACCGGGCACTTCCTCTTCTTTTTCGCGCTTATTCTTGGCACCGGCGCGCTCATCGGCGCCATCGCCAGTTGGCTTGCGGTCAGGCGGTATCTCAAGATATAACAGAGTACGTACATGGCGAGCCCTAAATACATTTTTGTTGTAGGCGGTGTGATGTCGGGCATCGGCAAAGGGGTCGCCTCCTCCGCGATAGGGCGGATTATGCAGAGCAAGGGTTACAAGACGACGGCGATTAAAATCGACCCGTATATCAACGTCGACGCCGGCACGATGAACCCCACCGAGCACGGCGAGGTCTTTGTGCTGGACGACGGCTACGAGACCGACCAGGACATGGGCAACTATGAGCGCTTTTTGGGCGAGACACTGCCGAGCATCAACTATATGACCACCGGCCGGGTGTATCAGGAGGTCATCCGGCGCGAGCGCAACCTCGAGTACAAAGGCAAAAACGTCGAGGTCGTGCCCGACATCCCGCTCGAGGTCATCCGGCGCATTACCGAGGCACAAAAAGCGGCCAACGCGGATGTAACGCTCATCGAGGTGGGCGGCACCATCGGCGAGTATCAAAACATCATTTTTTTGGAGGCGGCGCGCATGCTCAAGCAAAAGTATCCGCACGACGTGGGTGTCGTTATGCTCTCCTACGTCCCTATCCCGGGCAACATCGGCGAGATGAAGACCAAGCCCACGCAGTACGCGGCGAGGAGTCTCAACTCGGTGGGGTTGCAGGCCGACGTCATTTTGGCCCGCGCAGCCGTACCCATCGATGAGAAGCGCAAAGAAAAGATAGCTATTTTTTGCAACATACTGCCCGAGCGGGTTATTTCGGCCCCCGACGTCGAGTCGATTTATGACGTACCTATTAATTATGAAAAGGACGGTCTCGGCGACATACTCTGCGACGTGTTGGGGCTCGAGCGCCGGCCTACCGACCTCTCTGCCTGGGAGGCGTTTGTCAAAAAATCCAAAAACGGTTCAAAAAAAATCAACATCGCCGTGGTGGGGAAGTATTTCGAGTCCGGCGAGTACGTGCTTGCCGACGCGTACATCTCGGTGTTAGAGGCGCTCAAACACGCGGCCTACAGCCAAGACCTCGGGGTCAAACTTTCCTATCTGGACTCCGAAGGGTACGAGCAGGACCCCGCCAAACTTTCCGAACTCAAGAACTATGACGGTGTGTTGGTACCGGGCGGGTTTGGGAGTCGTGGTGTCGAGGGCATTATCGCGGCGATACAGTTTGCACGCGAGCAGAAGATCCCGTATTTCGGACTTTGCTACGGCATGCAGCTCTTAACCATCGAGTACGCGCGCAACGTTGCCGGGCTCGCCGGGGCCAACACCGCCGAAATAAACAAAGACGCTCCGCACCCCATCATCGACGTGATGCCCGGTCAGGAAGACCTGCTGACCAAACAAGACTACGGCGGGACCATGCGCTTGGGCACGTATCCGTGCGTGCTTAAAGAGGGTACGATCGCGCACGGCGCGTATGGTAGCGGCGAGGTCGCCGAGCGCCACCGCCACCGCTACGAGGTTAATCCGGAATATATACAAAAGCTCTCCGACGCGGGGCTGGTCTTTTCGGGCACGTCCCCCGATGGTCGTCTGATGGAGATAGCCGAACTCTCTAAAGACGTACATCCTTTTATGCTCGGGACGCAGTTCCATCCGGAGTTTCTCTCGCGCCCGCTCTCGCCGCATCCGCTTTTTGTCGCTTTTATCAAAGCCGCTTCCAAATAAGACTGATTTTTGCTATCGTTGCCGTGTATTGCCAGATCGTCTAATGGTAGGACAACGGACTCTGAATCCGTTTATCTTGGTTCGAATCCAAGTCTGGCAGCTCGAATTTTTAAGAAGCGTAGCGCCTATAAAAATTCAGAGTCCCGAACAAGCTTGCTTGGAGGGGCCGAATTTTTAAGCGTATTATATATCCATGTATTTGGTCTATATCCTAGAGTGTAGCGACCGAACCTTATACACAGGTATAACAAATAATTTGGAACGCCGATTTTATCAACACCAGAAAGGGGCTGGCGGTCATTACACAAGCTCCAAACAAGTAGTTAGAATTGTTTATACTGAAGAACACCCCGACCGCTCGTCGGCTTTAAAACGCGAAGCCGAAATAAAAAGCTGGCGCAGAGAAAAGAAACTAGCTTTATTTGAGTAAAATAAAAAAGACCAGAGCGAATTGTTCTGATCCTTGTTCGAATTCAGTCGTAATGCTTTTTTATAGAACTTAGTGTAATGTCCTGCTAGACACAAAGCGGGAGATTACCGATGGACAAGTCGGCAAGCCGATTTGCTCTGAAGTTGCGGGAGCTTGGCTTCGAGAGGGTCGAGGGTGCAGACAAGGAATATCATGTCCGTACCACTACCGCTCGTATCGAGCGGACGCTCGGTAAGTCCTCAAGACACGAACGTCGAAAGTTAAGAAGCCTGATTCTGAGAATGCTGAAAGAGCAACCCTCCTACACCGTTACAGTGTTCCGGGATGGGACGGCATTGACAGAGGCGTCCGACGACACGGGCCAAATGTGGAAAGCCGAGGGAAATATCGACCTCCGTCCTTTTGGTTTTCTCAACAACGCCGAGTGGATCATCAACCACCACAAGGCGAAGGCTTCAACAGTTCACTAACCGCCCCTGTAAGTGGGGCGGCTTTTTCTTTTTCCTAATTGTTCTGAACGCATCCAACTGAGGCAGCCAGTGTGCAAAGCCAATAAAAAAGGGAGGTGTTTCGGAGTGCTACAATAGGAGTGTAGAAATTCATCTAAATCAACCCCATGAAAAAGAGGATAGTAAGCAAAAAAACGGCCAAGAAAATAAAATCGGCCGGTAAAAGTGTAGCGAAGAAAACAGGATCGTTTGTGAGGAAAGCAAACAAAGAAGTAGGCAAAACGGCAAGGGCGCTTCAGAAGGAGTGGAAAAGAGAGCAGCCACAGCGTGAAGAATATATAAGAAATTTCAAGAAAATTGGCGGTGATGTTATTGAAACTATAAAAAAAGACGTAAGGGAAATTCGCAATAATAAAACGAAAGGCAAGAATAAAAAGAAATAACTAGTCAATTAGTTTATCAATTTATTAAGTAATAAAAATACGATTATGCTAAAAAATACTCCCATGGTGGTCGGAATTGTTTTGTTGATTCTAGGATTAGTTGGTCTCGTTTCCAATTTCTCGGTGTTCCTGATGTGGACTCTCGTCGTCTTGGGCATCCTCGGCATACTGTGGGGCTGGTTGGATAAAGGCCAGAGTAGCAAATAATAAAAAAATAAGTGCGAATTCTTTTGCTACAGCAGAGGCAGGGCTGGTAGGGGTGGCTCTTTTGCCCGTGGCGGTGGTGCTTATAGGTGGCTTCGGGATACTCTGCCTCATCTCGATGATAGTGTGGATGATTGTTGCTAAATAAGCATTTTCGGCGTACTATATAAAACATCGCGGGAGGGGCCCGCCTTTTTAATTGTATGGACATCCGCAACATCGCCATCATCGCGCACGTCGACCACGGCAAGACCACCTTGACTGATGCCTTGCTGCGCCAGGCGGGGGTGGCGGTCGAAGGGGCCACGATGGATAGCAACGACCTCGAGCGCGAGCGCGGCATCACTATTTATGCAAAAAACGCGGCTCTTGAATACAAAGGCACCAAGATAAACATCGTCGACACGCCGGGCCACGCCGACTTCGGCTCCGAGGTCGAGCGCGTACTGCGTTCTATCGACTCGGTGCTGTTGGTCGTTGACGCGCAGGAGGGCCCGATGCCGCAGACGCGCTTTGTACTTAAAAAATCTTTGGAGCTGGGACTCAAACCCATCGTTGTCATCAATAAAATTGACAAGCCCGCCGCCGACCCTGCCGCGACCGAAGAAGGCGTGCTTGAACTCTTCTTGGAGCTCGGTGCCAACGACGACCAAAGCAACTTCCCCGTGGTGTACTCCATCGGCCGGCAGGGGATTGCAAAAAAGAAACTGGAGGATGAATCTAAAGACCTCACACCGCTTTTGGAAACCATTTTGGAGCACGTGCCCGCCGCATCCTCACCCGAGCTTGCCGCGCGTCCGCTACGCGCACAACCCTTTAACCTCGGCTACGACAACTTTCTTGGCCGGCTCGCAGTCGTGCGCATCTACGATGGCGTGCTCAAGGCCGGCCAGCCGGTATTTGTAAAGAACGCGCAAGGGGTGCCCCGCGCCGGCAAAGTGCTTAAAATTTTTTCGTTCAAAGGGCTCGAGCGTGTCGAGGTGCCTGAAGCGGCGGCGGGGGACATCGTGTTGGTGGCGGGCCTCCCCGACATCTATATCGGTGAGACCGTGTGCGAGAGCGAGGCCGCAGAGATGCTGCCCACAATCGCCGTTGATGAACCCACGATAGGACTGAACTTTCTCGTCAACAACTCGCCGTTTGCCGGGCGCGAGGGTAAGTTTGTGACCGGTCGGCAGATACGCGCGCGGCTCGAGAAGGAGCTCGAGATAAACGTCGGGCTCAAGATCGATTTTTCTTCCAGCGAATTTTTTAAGGTGTACGGCCGCGGCGAGCTCCACGTCGCCATCCTGCTCGAAAACATGCGCCGCGAAGGTTTTGAGCTGCAAGTATCCCAACCGCAGGTAATCTTCCACGAAGAGGGCGGGGTCAAGATGGAGCCATACGAAGAGGTCATCATCGATATCCCCGCCGCCTACCAAGGTGCCATCATCGAGCGCCTTGGCCAGCGCAAAGTAATAATCAAAGACATGCGCACGCACGAAAATTCTGTGCGCCTGATTTTGGAGGGCCCCACGCGCGGACTCTTGGGCTATCGCACGCAGTTTACGCTCGACACGCGCGGCGAGGGTATCTTCTCGTCTCGCTTCGTCGAGTTCCGCCCCTACGCCGGCGAGATAAGCAAGCGCGCGGTGGGCTCGATGATATCGATGGCCGCCGGAAAAGCGCTGGGCTTTTCGTTGTGGAACCTGCAGGACCGCGGCGTCCTTTATATAAAAGCGGCAGTCGAGGTGTACGAAGGCCAGGTCATCGGCAACACCTCCAAGGGCGAGCAGATGTTTGTAAACCCCACCAAGGGCAAGGCTCTCACCAACATGCGCGCCTCCGGCACCGACGAGGCCATGCACCTGGTGCCTCCGTATGAACTTACTATCGAGCGCGGGCTCGAGGTGATGGGCGAGGACGAGTATCTCGAAATAACTCCCTCCTCGGTCCGCCTGCGCAAACAACCCGGCGCCAAGTTTTAGCGGTTGACCTAGGGGCGCATTTTGACTAGGCTATACTCCCATGCCCGATTCTATCTACGTATCCGACATATATAAGTCCTTTGGCGAGGTGCAGGCCCTCCGCGGGGTCTCTCTGCGCGTCCCCAAAGGCAAAGTGGTGGGCTTGCTGGGCCCCAACGGCGCGGGCAAAACTACTCTAGTGCGGATTTTGGCGACCTTGATGTACCCCGACAAAGGGGAGGCAAAAGTAGAGGGGATAGACGTCGTCGCGCGCCCCGACGATGTGCGCCGGCTCATCGGACTTACGGGGCAGTATGCCGCTGTGGACGAGAACCTGACCGGCCGCGAAAACCTCATCATGATAGGCCGGCTCTATCATATGTCTATCGACGCCGCACGCAGCAAGGCGCAAGAACTCCTCAACCGGTTTCAGTTGGCCGACGCCGCCGACCGCACGCTCAAAACATACTCCGGCGGTATGCGCCGCCTGCTCGACATCGCGGCGAGCATCATCAACTCGCCGACCGTGCTCTTTTTGGACGAGCCGACCACCGGGCTCGACCCCAAGAGCCGGCTTGAGCTGTGGACAATAATCCGCGAGCTCGTTGCCGGCGGCACTACGCTGCTGCTGACTACACAATATCTTGAGGAGGCCGACCGCTTGGCCGACACCATCGTCGTCATCGACCACGGCCGTGTCGTGGCCGAAGGTACGTCAGAGGACCTTAAACGCCGCACCGGCAAAACCACGCTCGACGAAGTGTTTCTTACTCTCACCGGCCACTCGATAGAGGAGACCCCGACCGTATGAACAACCCCGCACTACATAGAATAAAGTGGTTCGTCTCCGACCTGTTGGTGATGCTTGAGCGCAACATCGTCAAGTATGTCCGCCTGCCGCAGTTGATGGTGTTCTCCTCTATCCAACCCATCATGTTTCTTCTGCTGTTTACCTACGTATTCGGCGGCGCTATCAGCCGCGGGGGCAACTACATCGACTACCTCCTGCCGGGCATTTTGGCGCAGACGGTCATCTTCGGCGCGATGATGACGGGGGTGGGGTTGGCCGAGGACCTGCAAAAAGGTATCATCGACCGCTTTAAGTCGCTCCCGATGGCGCACAGCGCTTTTCTGCTCGGCCGCACTATCACCGACATGATACGCAACATTTTTGTTATCTTCCTCATGCTCGGCATCGGCTACCTTATCGGCTTTCGTACCCACACCGGTTTGAGTGACTTCTTTACCGCGGTTGCGCTGTTGCTGTTCTTTGGGTTTGCGTTCTCCTGGATATCGGCCACCATCGGCATGCTGGTCAAAAACGTTGAGACCGCGCAGGTGTCGGGCTTTATCTGGATATTCCCGCTGGTCTTCGCCTCTTCCATCTTTGTCCCGACGGAGACCATGCCGGACTGGCTCCGAGCCTTCGCCGACATCAACCCCGTTTCAGCCGTCGTCAACGCAGTGCGCGGGCTCATGTTGGGTAATTTGAGCGACTACAATCTTGCAAAAAACACCGTGCTCGCTTTTGTGTGGATAGTGGGCATCCTGACGGTTTTTATCCCGTTGGCGGTGCGTCTCTACCGCCGCAGCTAAACCCCGTGAGATGGCCGGGAGGCCTATCTCACTGGGGTAGAATGTAGTGATGCGCAAGCGGCAGCACCTCCTGCAGGATTTTTTTATTATTGCCGCGAGTATTGCACTCGCGGTCGCTATTGTGCGCTACGACTTGGTGCAACTGTTGCTCTTGCACCTGGGCGGAGGCAAAACGCTCGTCGCGTTTGTTGCAGGACTCTTTTTTACTTCTATCGCGACCACCGCGCCCGCAATGGCGGTCTTAGGCGAGCTGTCACTCAACAATAACCTGTTCTTTGTGGCGGTGGTCGGCGGCGCGGGCGCGGTCATCGGCGACTACATCCTGTTTGTATTCGTACGCGACCGCGTGTCGGATGACATTGCCTATCTGTTGGCGCGCACGGGCACGCCGCGCTTCTTTAAAATATTCCACCGCCGCAGTTTTAAGCGTGTGCTACCGTTCCTCGGCGGGCTCATTATCGCCAGCCCCCTGCCCGATGAGTTGGGGTTGGCCCTGCTCGGCATATCCAAAATGCCCACGAGCCGCTTTCTGGCGATTTCTTTTGCTTTTAATACCGTCGGTATACTCTTGATAGGTTTGGTGGCGCGTTCGCTGGTCTAATCGCATGCTACACTTTTTGTATGATAGATAAGTCGGCACTCGACTACATCCGCGCCGAGCTCAAAAGCGGAAAAAATAGAGAGGAGATAGGTCGCACCATGATGACGGGCGGCTGGTCGGTGGTTGATGTCAATAAAGCGTTTGCAGAGCTCGACGCACCTGCGGCACCTGCAACAGCGCTCACACCTCTCCCGGTTGCTCCGGTTGTCCCCGTGGTTGCAAAACCCGCGACCTCGCCGCTACCACCCGTTGCGACCCCTGCTCCGGCTCCCTTGGCATCGCAGGCGGCTCCAACTCCAACTCCAACTCCCGCGCCCGTTGCCGTTTCTGCTCCTGCTCCTGCTCCCGCGAAGCACCCGCGGCATGTACTCAAATATATTTTTGCAGTCATCGGTGTTTTGGTACTGCTTTGCGGCGGCACCGTCGGCTATGCTTATGCCGCAGAGCAGTTTGTTTTTCTGCCGCCCCTGCCGTTTACACTGCCGCTCCCGTTCCTTTCCTCGGCGCCTTACAACAGCAATCAGGTGCTGCAGGATATGGCGCTGGGCTTTACGCATATCTCCCAGGCCTCGTTTGATTCCAACGTAAGCATCATGGCCGAGCCGCGCGACGCAGGTGTAACACCACTCGTGCTCGATGCATCTAACAAACAAACACTGCAATCTTTGGCCGACTATGTGCCGTCCGAGTTCAAACTAAGTCTCTCCTTCGGCGGTGCGGCCGAAAAGACGGATGGCGCGGGCAATGCGCGCATTACCGCAGCCGGCTCGCTCCAATCGACCGACTTCTCGATGGAGGCGGCACTCGAGGCCCGCAAAGTGGGGGACACAGTATATATTCTTTTGAGCAAATTTCCGTCGGTCTTCTTTGATGTGTCAGCCATCAGTGACAAGTGGATAGCCATCACGCCCGAAGATCAAAAAACGTACGGAGGAGGCACCGGTCTCTCGTCGGTACTTGCAAGCACGACTCCGGATGACCAGGCAAAAGCCCGCGCGCGGCTTACTAATCTCCTGTCGCTCGCCGACCAGTACCGCGTCTTCGTGTTTTCTACCGGTCTTGAGCGCGTGGACCTCGGCGGGGCACCACTCTACCACTACACGCTCGCGCTTAACCCCGAAGGGGTGGGTCCGTTTTATGAGGCGGCGCTTGCGGCTTATGGCAGCGACCCCGGCTACGGCTTTACCCAAACAGAACTCGACTATCTGCAGAGCCCGGACGGCAAGCAGTTACTCGACTATCTCGGCAAAAATATGACGCTCGAGGTGTGGGCCGACGGCACAGGCATCCCGCATGAGCTGAAGCTGTCTATGCGGCTGGTCCCGAGCGACGATATAGTGCGGATGAAGGACAAACAGGTGCGGCTGACCGTCGATGTGCGCCTCAATGACATCAATACGCCGGTGACCATCGCTGTGCCTACTCCTACTATCACCGCGCAGGAAGCCGAAAAGCTCATCTTCGGTTCTGCGTTGAGCGATGCACGCGCAAAAGCGCGTGATGCTCGTCGCATCGCCGACACAAAATCAATACAGCTTGCATTCGAGCTCTACTACAACGACAATAAACAGTATCCAGCAACGCTTGCGGCTATTGCTCCCACCTACTTGCCCGTAGTACCTACAGACCCGCTCGACCATATGCCGTATCTCTACGTGGTCGGCACTAGCGGGGAGACGTACAAACTCAGCGCCAACCTCGAGAACTCAAAAAATACTGCAATCAAAAAGGGTGTAAGTACCAAGGCGTGCGACGGCAGTGCCGGCCGCTACTGCTACACGGTGAGTCAGTAGCCTTCACCTGCGCTACAGCCGGGGTGCGTAATCATAGGCCCGCGAGGCCGTCTGGTATATTGAGATTATGCGGAAATTTTTTCTATTATTTTTGGTATGCGTAGCTGCTAGTGCGGCTGGGTTTCCTGCCGCGTCGGCGCGCGCGGCGGCGTTCGAATACTCGGGCTGGCTCCCGTATTGGAAGGAGGCTTCTTCGACCATGGATGCGCTCGCGCACATCGACCAGCTCCACGAAATCAACCCCTTTGTCTACGTGGTCCAAAACGACGGCACGGTGGCCGACCGGGCCGGCATTGCCGATGAGCCGTGGCGCTCGCTGTTTGTGGTCGCCAAGGCAAAAAAGGTCCGCGTCATCCCGACGGTCATGTGGAGCAACACTGCCGCGATACACACCATATTGAGCAACCAAAAATCTCGCATCAAGCTCGAGGACGATATCACGGCGCTCGCGTACAACGAGGGCTTCGACGGCGTCGACATCGACTTTGAAGGGAAGTCGGCTGATGACAAAGCATATTTTTCTACCTTTCTGAAAGGTTTGTATCAACGCATGGGCAAAAAGTGGGTGATGTGCACCATCGAGTCGCGTACGCCGCTCGCCGACCGCTACTACGGAGAGACTCCGCCGAAAGACGCGGGTATGTATGCCAACGACTTTGTACAAATCAACAAATACTGCGACCGCGTGCGCTTTATGACCTACGACCAGCAGAACATCGACCTCAAACTAGCCGCCGCGGCAGCAGCAGCGGGGCAGATATATGCGCCGGTTGCCGACACCGCTTGGGTAGAAAAAGCAATCCGCGAGGCGATGAAAACCATCCCAAAAAGTAAAATCATCATCGGCGTAGCGACCTACGGCTACGAGTGGGATGTCACCGCGTACTCCGACGGCTATGTCTACGACCTGCTGTGGTCGTTCGGCATCAACTACGCGACCCCGATTGCCGCGCAATACAACATCACCCCTACGCGGCAAGCCTCCGGAGAAATGGGCTTTAGCTACACCCCTGTAGGCGGGCTCTCGGCCGCGCCAACGGGGATGGTCGAGCTGGCGCCGGACGCGCCGCAAGGTACCTCGTCGGCCGATATAGCCTCGGTGAGCGCCTTGGCGGCAGCCAAAGCCAACAACTCACACTCGTCCTTCCGCTACATGGTCTGGCAAGACGCGACCGCAATAAAAGCAAAGATAGACCTTGCCAAAAAACTGGGAGTCCGCGGCGTAGCCGTCTTCCGCCTCGACGGCGGGGAAGACCAAGCCATGTGGAACTATTTTAGGTAAGTGGAGCCTGTCCGCCAGCAGGCGGGTTGACAAAATCCCCTTATTTTGCTACAATAGTTCCTTCAATGCCTACGCATCGATTCAATAAAGGACCTAATCGGTTCTCTCCTAAGACGCGCTCCGGCCCGCGCCCTCATGCGGGTGGTTCTCCGCATTTCCGCAAGCAGGGCTTTAACAGCCGCGGCGGCCGTCCGGCACAAAAGCGCGGTCAGCCGGCGCCGTTTTCCGATATCTCAAAGTTCATCAACAAAGCGGTCACCACCGAGGTCACCGAGGTGTTTAACCCCGAGCACAAGTTTACCGACTTCCAAATCGACGCCCGGCTCAAAACCAACATCGTCTCCAAAGGCTACACACTGCCCACGCCTATCCAGGACAAAGCTATCCCGCACGTTTTGCGCGGCGAGGACGTCGTCGGTATCGCCAACACGGGGACCGGCAAGACGGCCGCGTTTTTGGTGCCGCTGGTCAACAAAATTTTGGCCACGCCGGGTAACCGTGTGTTGGTGATGGTGCCCACCCGCGAGCTCGCACTCCAGATCAACGACGAGCTCAAGGGCTTTGCAAAAGGGCTCGGCATCTACGGCACCGTCTGTGTCGGCGGGGCCAACATCAACCCGCAAATGAGCGAGCTGCGCCGCAAGCCGGCCTTTGTCATCGGTACCCCGGGCCGGCTCAAAGACCTGTTGGAGCGCCGCGCGCTCAACCTCGGCGACTTCCGCACCGCAGTGCTCGACGAGGCCGACCGCATGCTCGACATGGGCTTTATCAACGACATGCGCAACATCCTCTCTCTTTTACCCAACCCGCGCCACACGCTTTTCTTTTCGGCGACGCTTAGCCCCGAGATAGAGAAGCTCATCGGCGAGTTTCTGCGTACGCCGACGCGCATTTCAGTCAAAACACAGGAGACGTCGTCCACTATTGACCAGGACATCGTGCGCATTCCGCGCGGGGCCGACAAGCTCGACGTCCTGCACGACCTGCTTATCACGCCGGGGTTCGACAAAGTGCTCATCTTCGGCCGCACCAAGCACGGCATCGAGCGGCTTTCCAAACAGCTCGTCGTGCGCGGCATCAAGTCCGAGTCTATCCACGGCAACAAAAGCCAGGGCCAACGCGTCCGCGCACTCGACCTGTTTAAAAAGGACCGCGTGCAGGTGCTTTGTGCGACCGACGTCGCCGCGCGCGGGCTCGACATCAACGGCGTCTCGCACGTCATCAACTATGACCTCCCCAACACGCACGACGACTATGTGCACCGCATCGGCCGCACGGGCAGGGCCGGCAAGCGGGGTAAGGCACTAACCTTCATCTCGTCCTAAACAAAAACGTATGGCCAACAACACTCAAAACCAAAAAAAGCCGGTCCATGTACCTAAGCTCAAGGGCCCGCCCAAGCAATACCAGCAGGACGGCCACTGGATTGTAAAGCCGGGCAAAACCCAGGTCCTTTTGTGCACCTGCGGCAACCGCTACATCAAAACCCGCCCGGGCCAGACCGTGTGCGTCCGCTGCCTCTTTAGCGCCAAGAAATAACCCTTTGCTATACTGTGGGGTATGAACTCCACCGGATGGGCAGTCATTGTCATTATCATAATTATTATAGGAGGTGCGTGGTGGTTTATGACGCAGCAGACTCCCGCTGCAGCACCGGCCGGGCAAACGCAGACTAACCAAAATGCGGATGGCGCCGACGTTACGCCGCCCGCCGCTACCGACACGCAAGGCAGCAGTGCGTCGGTCGATGCGGGTGCCACCGTGGGGGTGCGCAAGACGGTCACCGTCATCTATAACGGCGACAGTTTTTCCCCGTCGAACATAACCATTTCTAAGGGAGACACGGTCACCTTTGAAAACGAGGGCGGCGGGTCTATGTGGGTCGCCTCCAACGAGCACCCCAACCACACCGCCTACGACGGCAGCAGCCGCTCGGCGCACTGTGCTGCGGGCTATACCGGGGAGAAGCCCTTCGACCAGTGCGGCAACGGCGCCTCGTTCAGCTTTACCTTTACCAAAACGGGGTCGTTCGGCTATCACAATCACTCCCAAGCCCAGCTCGGCGGTACTGTTGTGGTAAAATAGCCCCGACGCCTTGGTCGGGGTCCCGACCTAAGCGTCGGGATTAAGTAATCATGATAGACAACCGTGCACGCACCGCCTACCTTTTCCTGCGAGTCGGGGTGGCGTTTGCATTCCTCTACCCGCCGCTCTCGGCAATCTTCGGCGACCCGTACACGTGGCTGGGGTACTTCCCACAATCGGTACGCGGCCTTGCCCTGAGCTTGTCGAATGGGTTTGTAGACGACCTGCTCCTCCTGCACGCCTTCGGCGTAGTCGAGATACTCATCGCCCTGTGGATACTCTCCGGGTACAAAATCTTCCTCCCTGCGCTCGGGGCGACCGTTTTGTTGCTTGCTATCGTGGTGTTTAACTTCTCCCAGATGGATGTCGTCTTCCGCGACCTCTCAATCGCGGCCGCCGCGCTCTCACTTGCGCTTATCAACTGGCCCCGTACACTACCCGTATGACTAAAAGCACCTGGGCGGTCATTGTCGTAGTCGTGCTCATGATAGGGGTGGGGTTGGCGGTGGTATACCGCGCTCCGCTGTCACAGCTCTTTAGCCCGGGACAGGATGCTACTCCGGCGCACGAGACTCCGCCGATTACCCAAGCCCAAACCTACTCGACTAGCACCTATGCCGTGCAATATCCGTCCGAGTATCTGCTCAACGAGGAGTATGCATACGACCAGTTCGGCCCCAAAAAACTTATACACGGCATCTCGCTCACCATACCGGCCAACGTCGCCACCGGCACCAACCTTTCTGCCGACACGCGCATCAGTGTCGAGCAATTGCCGCGCGCCAAAAAGTGCACGGGCGATATCTTTATCCCCGACAACGTCGCCGCTCGCACCATAACCGAGGGCGGCACCGACTACTCGCTTGCTACCACCAGCGGCGCCGCTGCCGGCAACCGGTACGAGGAGACGGTCTTTGCGCTTGCAACCTCGAGCCCCTGCACCGCGGTGCGCTACTTTGTACACTACGCGGCTATAGAAAACTTTCCCCAAGGAGCGGTCCGCGAGTTCGACCGCACCGCGTTGTTGAACGGCTTCGACACCATCCGTCGAACGCTGGTGATAAAAGGCATTGCGGCGCAATAGCGGGTATACCCCGTGAGATAGTTTATAGAATACCCACAGATAGTGTTTGGAGGGTATCTCATGGGGTATATAATTGTAAGCAGGTCTTTTAATTAGTATTAATTGTAATTGTTTTAGACATGATCAAGCATCTTACGCACATGCGCTACCACAAGGCGTTGGGTCTCCTCGTCTTGCGGCTCGCTACCGGTCTTGTGTTTCTTAATCACGGATGGTCCAAGCTCGCCGGCCTTGCCGGGGCGCGGGGCTTTTTCTCCTCTCTTGGTTTGCCGGCCGAGACCGCAACGCTCATCGCGGTTGTCGAGGTGGTGGGCGGGCTCATGCTCATCTTGGGTGTGGCACCGCGCATCGCGGGCCTCGTCTTGGGTGCCGAGATGATAGCGGCCATGATATTAGTGGGCCTCCCGGCGTCCGACTGGATGGTGCTCTTTGCCAAGCCGGGCAGTGTCGAGATAGAACTTGTTTTGGCCGCCGCGGCACTTGCAATATTTGCGGTGGGTGGTGGTCGCTACGCAATCTACAGCGCAGAGCGGGACTAATGTTGCGTCGCAGGTCCAAGCTCCAATACAAAAAGTACAAAGAGCAGGCGCGCGTGGCTGTCCACGCGCGCCTCTCTTACTTCAACTCCTTCTACAACCACGCCTACCGGCGCGTGTTCATCAAAAACACCAAGTCGCGCTGGGCCAGCTGCTCCACTCTAGGCAACCTCAACTTCAACTACAAAATAATTTTTTTGCCACCTGCCTTGCAGGACTACTTGGTCGTGCACGAGCTCTGCCACCTGCGGCACTTCGACCACTCGCCCGCGTTTTGGGCGCTGGTGGGGGAGGCTCTGCCCGCCCACCGCGCGGCGCGGCGCGCCCTGCGCCGCATCGAGCGCGGTGTTAGAATCACCTAATATATGCGCCTCCTTTCTGCCGCCGGCAAAGCTCTGTTGTGGCTCGAGGCGGCGCTGTTTGACATGATATCTACGGCCAAGACCAAAGCCGGCGTGCCGATGGGGACGCGCACCGACTTTGTGGCGCTGCTCGGCGAGGCGTACCACAGCTTCAAGTTCATCGACAAAGAAATGTGGCACTACTTCCACGAGCTGCGCAAAGTACGTAACTACGTGCACCTCAAGGCGGCGGACTTCCAAGAGCACACCGCCTACACGGTCGAGGAGGCCAACGAGGCGCTGACCATGCTCGAGCGGTTCCGACGGCGGTTCGTCGCCTAACCCCTCTAACCCCCTCCGGATCTCACCCCCGTTTATCCCCACCCTCCCAATCCTTATTCTAGCTTTTTGCAAAAACACGTAGTAACGAGGTGAGTAGTAGCTAGTGGCGAGGCCGCGGCATTTTGCTATACTCCGACTAGATCTTCGACGGCTCGCAAAGGAGAAGCACATGCTCAAATGGATTCTGACCCTAATAGTCATGGCCGGCGACTTGGCACTCTTTGGGGCGGCCGGCACTATCCTGTATTTGATGCCGCACCATCCGCTCACCTGGATCGTTGTGGCTGCCGGCGGCTGGGAGTGGGCTACGACCGGCGGTTTTCTTGCATGGAGAGTTATGTTCATCAGGCGCGAGCGGGACGCCTTCCGCAAGAGTGCCCAAAAGATAGGGTTTTGACTCCGCCATGCGGAGTCTTTTTATATCCACAATCTTGTTCTAGCTTTTTGCAAAAACACGTAATAGACTTTTGGTATGGCAAGTACACCTGCGGATTATCGGCGGATGGAGCGCGTGGTAAAGGGCTTCGCCAATCACCGCCGGCTCCAAATGCTCGACCTTTTGCGCAAGGAGCCCGAGCTTACGCTCGAGCAGATCGCCGAGCGGCTCAACATCGGCTACATGAACGCCTCCGACCACGTCCGGCGCATGGCCCTGGCGGGTCTGGTGATGAAGCGCAACGACGGCCCGCGCGTGCATCACAAACTCACGCCCCGCGCCGAGTCTATTCTAGCTTTTTGCAAAAAGCTGTAATAAGGCCCCGCGTTGCGGGGCTCCAATATCGCTTCAACCCCGCTACAGGGGGAGGGGGTGTATAGTTGGGACATGAGTAAAAAACAATTTGGGCCGGCGGGGACGAACTTTAACGCTCGGCGGCCGCAGGCCGCGCGGATGCAACCGGTGGTGCGGATGAAAGGGCTGCGCAGTACAAAGAAGCCCAAGGGTGGCAGGTAGTCTGCGTTGTATACTTGAGGAATGTCTCTTGAGAATCAACGCGACCAGATTATAGAAAATTTGGAGTTGCTCAACCGGCAGGTAGCCAAGCAAAACTCGCTGTCGCGGATGTTGTGGGTCGGCGTTATATACGGCATCGGCTTTTTTATCGGGTCGGTCATTATTGCGACCATTGCTTTTGGAATCTTAGGCCCGTGGTTTGGCCAAATCGGCTGGATACGCTCTGCGTTTGAAACAGGCTACGGACTTTTGCATTAATGACTCTCCGGCGCACCCTACTGGTCGGTCTGCTCCTGCTTTCTGCGCAGGCGCTCGTGCTGGTTATCTTTGGTCAGCCGCTGATTGCCGCTGACGGTACGGTCAAACTGTGGGAGGGGGTCGTGTCGGGGCCGGGGAACTCGCAACACCTAACCGACTGGTACACCTTTTCGCACATCATCCACGGATTTATTTTTTATTGGTTGCTCGGGCTCATCTTCCCCCGGTTGGGGGTCGGGGCACGGTTTGCGCTTGCGGTGGGGGTGGAGGTTGCCTGGGAGATAGCAGAAAACACGCCCATGGTCATACAGCACTACCGCGAGCAGGCACTCGCGGCCGGCTACTCGGGCGATAGCGTCATCAACTCGGTCTGCGACACAGTCGCGATGGGAGTGGGGTTCCTCCTTGCGTGGCGCTTGCCGATACTCACCACCGTGCTCATTGCGGTTGGGCTCGAGGCGTTTGTCGGCTATGCTATCCGCGACAACCTTACGCTCAACGTACTCAACCTTATATACCAATTTGATTTTATCCACGCCTGGCAAAGCGGCGGATAACCTCAGGTGCTCAATGGTAGGAAAGAGTCTTTTGTTATACTAGAGCTATGTTCGATTTTAAGCAGTCATGGATAGCGGCAGCGGCGGTACTCGTGCTCCTGGGGGCCGGTATCTGGTATGTCTCTGCGCAGCCAAAAAGCGATGAACAAGTCTTCTGCACCGCCGATGCGATGCAATGTCCTGACGGCTCGTATGTGGGTCGCTCGGGTCCCCATTGCGAGTTTGTTTGCCCCGCAGCTACCTCGACCAGTGGCGGGGGCACCACGGGCGGTGGTACGGGCGGCGGTGGAGGCATACTGCCGTATAACTCCGGCATCCGCGGCGTGGTGATGGCGGGCCCCACCTGCCCGGTAGAGCGCGACCCGCCCGACCCCGCTTGCGCCGACAAACCCGTCGAGACTAACATCACCGTCGTCCGCGCCGTCGACCCCACCCGCGTCGTGGTAGTCACAACAAGCAATAAGCAAGGCATGTTCGAAGCCCCGCTCCCTCCGGGCGAGTATGTTATACAAGCGGGCCCTTATGGCGTGCCGTATCCGCGTTGCAGTGACACGCGTGTCAGTGTGCAGCCCAACACCTACGCACGCGTAGCCGTGTCATGCGACACGGGGATACGATAAAAAGACAGAAAAAACTGCCTGTATACTTATGTACATGGACTCCCCGGTGCTATTTCAGCGGCTCGAGGGCGCGCTCATGTTTTTGGTCGCGCTCACGCTCTACTTTTGGTTTGACTTCCCCGGCTATATCTTTTTTGTTTTGCTGTTTGTGTTTGACCTCTCGATGCTCGGCTACTTTGTCGACAACCGCGTCGGCGCCCTGCTGTACAACCTGGGGCACTCGTTGGTGTGGCCGCTGGGGCTCTTTTGGTACTCGGTGTTTTTTGACAACGGGGTCGCGTTTGCACTGGCACTCATTTGGCTTGCACACATCGGGATGGACCGCGCGTTCGGCTTTGGGCTTAAATGCTCGACCGGTTTCAACGATACGCACCTGGGCCCCATCGGAGGCAAAAAGTAGTATACTGCTTATATGATGCAAAATTACAACGGGTGGAGAGGCGAGGATCATATGTGGATTCTTAATTCGCCGCATATGCTTTGGCTGTTGCCGATTGCGGGTGTGTTGTTGGTACTGTGCATTGTGTGGTCGGTGTTGTGGAAGGGGCTCGCGCTCTGGCACAGCGCGCGGCGTGCAGAACCGGCGTGGTTTATCGCACTCCTGCTCATAAACACCCTCGGGATTTTAGAAATTGTCTACCTGTTCTACTTTGCCAAACTTTCTTTTAAGGAACTGTTTTCGCGGCACGAGCACCGCACCTAAGGTATGGGGAAGGCACTCTTAGCCGCCGCGATACTCGCGGGCATCTTCGGCGCAGGATACTGGCTTTTATTTATGCGCGGTGCACCGGCTCCTGCAGAGCCCGCAGCCGAGGTACCACTGACCACTAACGCACCTACTACACCTATGCAAGCGACACTCCACACTAACAAAGGCGATATCACGATTGAGTTTTTTGACGCTGATGCTCCCAACACGGTGGCGAACTTTACCAAACTTGCGCAGGCCGGGTTCTATGACGGGACCAAGTTCCACCGCGTCATCAGCAACTTTATGATCCAAGGCGGCGACCCGCTGTCCAAAGACGACTCTGCGGCCGCGCGATGGGGGACCGGCGGCCCGGGGTACCAGTTTGCCGACGAAATCCGCGCCAACAATCACAACGTGGTGGGCACTATATCGATGGCCAACGCAGGGCCCAACACCAACGGCTCGCAGTTCTTTATCAACGTGGCGGACAACAGCTTTTTGGACACCAAACACACCACCTTTGGCAAGGTAGTGGCGGGGATGGAGGTGGTCAATGCTATCGCCCAGACCCCCACCGGGGCTAACGACCGCCCCGTTTCGCCTATAATAATCAACAGTATTAGCCTCAAATAGGGGAGATTCGCCTCCCTTGTCGGCATAAGTGTTCCCTTATCCACAGACTTGTGTATCTTGTGTACTTGCAGGGGTAATTTGTGCCCTATACTGTACACATGCGTTACTACAATCAGTCACTAACGGGCAAGCAAAAGAGGGTGTTGGACAACATCAGCCTCTACATCAAGGCCAAGGGCGAGCCGCCCACGCTCGACGAACTGCGGCAAAACCTGGGGTTTAAGTCTATACGCACCGTCACGCAGTACCTCGAGGCGTTGGAAAAGAAGGGCCACATCATCCGCCGCAAGCATATGCGGCGCAATATTGAGTTGCGTGCGGTAGACGCCGAAGGTCGCACCGCCATGCTGGTCTCTGTCCCGGTGGTGGCCAACGTGGGGTGCGACGACTTGTCGGTGTTTGCGCAAGAGCAGAACGACGAGTTTTTGCAGGTGGACAAACAAATTGTCGACGAAGCCTCGGGCGAAATTGTTGCCGTACGCGCCGTGGGCGACTCGATGGCCGACGCGGGGGTCAAAAGCGGCGATTATATTTTGGTGCAGTTTACCGACAAGGTCAAAAGCGGTGACCGCGTGGCGGCCATCATCGGCGACATGGTCACGGTCAAGCGGCTTGAGCGCCGGCAAGGGGTCACTATTTTGTATCCCGAAAGCAAGGACCCCAAGTACAAACCGATTGTATTGAGCGAAAACTTTAAAATCGCCGGGCGTGTGCTCTGCATAATCCCGGCCGCGGTGGCCGAGCTGGAGGATGTGGTCGCGGTCCCCGACGAAGAATGGCGATGACCGACGAATGGAAAAATAAATTAACCCCGGCACAGTACAAAGTATTGCGAGAGAAGGGGACCGAGGCCCCGTTTACGGGCGCACTGCTCAAAGAAGCGCGTGACGGCATGTACAAGTGTGTCGCGTGCGGCAACCCGCTTTTTGCATCGGACACCAAGTTTGACTCGGGGACCGGGTGGCCGAGTTTCGACGAAGCGCTGCCGGGTGCGGTCAAATTTTTGGATGATAGAGGTCAGACAGAAGTAGTGTGCGCGCAGTGTGGCGGACACTTGGGTCACCTGTTCGACGACGGCCCTACCAAAACCGGCAAGCGGTATTGTCTAAATTCGGTTTGTTTAGAATTTGGAGAAGGAGAGAAATAGGAGGAAAATTTGAAAAGTTCTTTTCTCTGGAGAGATGAACGGGAGCCCTACTCCGACGAAAAGAACTTTTCAAATTTTCCTAAGATCATGACACAAGAACAAGCATTACAAATTCTCAAAAGCGGGGCGAATGTCTTTTTGACCGGCGAGCCGGGGGCGGGCAAGACGTATACCATCAACCAGTACGTCGCGTGGCTCCGCGAGCGCGGGGTCGAACCCGCTATCACCGCCAGCACCGGCATCGCCGCCACACACGTGGGCGGGATGACCATCCACGCCTGGAGCGGGATAGGCATACGGCGCGACCTCACCGACTGGGACCTCGAAGCCATGTTGGAGCGCGAGCCTTTGGTGCGCCGGGTGCGCGGCACGCACGTGCTTATCATCGATGAGATATCGATGCTCAATGCGCACTTGCTGACCATGGTCGACCGCGCGACGCGCACCCTGCGGGGCAGTGAGCGCCCCTTCGGCGGCCTGCAGGTTATTTTTGTGGGAGATTTTTTCCAGCTGCCGCCAATCACGCCTCGTGACCCTGAGCGAAGTCGAGAGGGTACGCTGGATTTTGAACAAGACAGTAAAACCGGATTTGCATTCGAATCACCCAGCTGGGAGGAAGCCAATCCGCTCTACTGCTATCTCTCCGAGCAACACCGGCAGGAGGATGACGCGTTTTTGGACGTACTTGGTGCCTTGCGTAGCGGGACCTTTGATATCGCGCACCAGGAGGCACTGCGCAAGCGCGCCTCCGCCAAGCCCCGCGGCGACGAAACCCAACTCTATCCGCACAACAAAGACGTCGACCGCATCAACGACGAACGGCTTTCAAAGCTCGACGCTCCGGCAAAAGTCTATGCGATGCGCGCCGAGGGCAACAAAAATATTGTCGAGGCACTGAAGCGCGGTTGCCTTTCGCCCGAGACCCTTGCGCTCAAGGTGGGTGCGTCGGTCATTTTTACGCGCAACAATTTTGACACCGGCTACGTCAACGGGACGCTGGGGGTGATAGAGGGCTTTGCCGAAAGCGGCTTCCCCCTGGTGCGGACAAGGCAAGGGGCGCTGATAGAGGCGACGCCCGAGGAGTGGCGCGTCGAGGACCGCGGCCGCGTGCTTGCAAAAATTGTGCAGGTGCCACTCCGGCTTGCGTGGGCTATCACCGTGCACAAAAGCCAGGGGATGAGCCTTGATGCGGCAGTGATGGACTTATCGCAGGCGTTCGAATATGGCCAGGGTTACGTCGCGCTCTCGCGGGTGCGCACGCTCGACGGATTGTATCTGTCTGGATTTAATGAGCGCGCATTGCAGGTGCACCCGGCGATACTGGAGCGCGATGCGCAGTTCCGCGGTGCATCGACCGCGGCACAAGCGGCGTTTGCGCAGATGCCTGTGCCCGAGCTTGCGGAGCTGCACAAAAAGTTTGTCACCGCTATCGGCGGCAAAGAACCCGTGCCCGGGCAAGCATCAAATTTCAAAGATGCAAATAACAAACAAGACGGACAAAACCGGCTCGAAAAGATTCGAGAGAAGCACCCCAACGCCTACAAACCCTGGAGCGCCGAGGACGATGCACGACTGACCGAACTCTTTCGCAATTCCACCAAGACCTCGGCATTGATTAAAGAATTTGGCCGCCACAAAGGCGCGATAGAGTCGCGCTTGATGCGCCTGGGCCTTGTCGAACCGGATTTATAACTACAACACTAGTTTTGATGAAAGGGGAGTAGGAGGTGTGCGTCATAAGGCATGTGCGAGTGTATTAACCATATCCTTATGTATCTATGAAAAACCTTATTAAATTCATCACCGGCGGGGCGTTGGTTGCCTTGATGCTCCCGACACTCGCCCTTGCCAATGAAAACGGGTCTAATGCGGTAAAAGTCCGTGCAGACCTCCAGACGCGGATAGAGAAGCAGTTCAATCGTATCGAGAAGGGCGACAAGCATGACGTCAAAAAGGACGAGAAAAAGTTTGACCGCGCCACGACCACCGCGGCCAACATCACCAAACAAGCCGTGCGCATACAAGGCGCGGTAGACGTGCTTGCGTCGTTTGACGCTCGTCTGCAGACCAACATCGCCAGCTCGAGCAACGCGGCGGCGCTGACGCTCAAGTACAACGACTACAAGACCGCCGCTACCGGTGCCAAAACAAAGGCCGGCACGGCAATCAGCGGCGCCGCGCAGGTCAACGCGACAAACAGCACTACGACCAACGCCGCGCTCTTGGCGACTGCCAAGGTAGACCTCAAAGAGTCTAAAGGGTTCTTCCATGATGCCCAGAAGCTGTTTATGCAGATTCTGCACTCGCTCTGGAACTAACTTCCCCTCCGCAGTGCATCAAAACCCCGCCTTAGGCGGGGTTTTGCGTTGTATCATAAACACATGCGCCCGTTGCTGTATGTGTTTGTGGCCGTAGCTTTTTTTGTGTCTGTCGTGCCCGCGGGCGCGCACGAAGTGTATGTACTCTCGCCGGACACTATTGCGCACGACCTCTCTACCCCCTCACCCAACCCCTTCGACTCCTTTGCCACCAACCGATTTCAGTTTTTCTTTTGGGGATTTCTTGCTTTTGTGCTGGTGACCACGGTCTTCTTTGCCTCTATCACGCACCGGTTCGAGATTTTTTTTGAGCCGTATCTTACGCGTCTGCGGCCGATGGCGCCTGTCGTGGCACGGGTTACGCTGGGCCTGTGCCTACTTGCAAGCGCCTACAATCACGCACTTTTCGGGCCGGAGCTCCCAATTGAGCAGCTGCAACTCTTTGGGCTTTTTGCATTTTGGGGTTTGTGGCTCTCGGGTGTGCTTATAGTGCTCGGCATATTTCCGCGCCTCGCGGCGCTGGTCGCGGTCGGTATCTTTGCGGTCGGAACCCTGCAGTGGGGGAGCTATATGCTCAACTACGCCAACTATCTCGGCGAGATGGCGGTGGTGTTGCTGCTGGGCTCTGCGGCTATCAGCACCAAACGGCTCGAGCCGTATGCTTTCTTAATCCTCCGCATCGCCTTTGGCATCTCGGTCATTTTTGCCTCGGTGTATGGCAAGTTTATCCACAGCAACCTTGCACTCTCGACCGTGTCGCAGTACCACCTGACAAATTTCTTCCCCTTTGACCCGCTGTTTATTGTGCTCGGCGCATGCATCATCGAGGTAATCATGGGTATCTTCTTTATCATCGGGTTTGAGGTCCGGCACACGGCGCTGTTCTTTTTGTTTTGGATATTCCTCTCGCTGCTCTACTTCGGCGAGTCGGTCTGGCCGCACATGGTGCTGGTCGGCGTCAACATCGCGTTGTTTATGTACGGCTACGACCGGTGGACGGTCGAAGGCCGCCTCTTTAACCGCGGCAAGCTTCAACCCTTCTTATGAACAAAGAAAGATATGCTATAGTCCGCCCATGTTAGTTGCTGTCGCCATAGCCGCATTTTGCTCCACCCTGCTCGGAGGTTTTTTTGCCCTGCGGTTGCGCGACCGCCTGCATTTGATACTCGGATTTTCTGCCGGCGCGGTGGTGGCGGTCGCATTTTTTGACTTGATACCGGAGGCGCTCGACCTAGGCGCCGGGACATACGAGCCGTCCTCGGTGCTTTCTGTGGTGGCGCTCGGATTTTTAATCTACCTGGTGCTCGACCGGATGTTACTGATGCACTCGCACGCGGGCGAGGAGCACGGCGCCCATGCCGACCGCGGGGCGGTGGGGGCGGGGACATTGTCATTGCACAGCTTTTTGGACGGCGTGGGCATTGGGCTCGCGTTTGAGATCAGCACTGCGGTCGGTGTTGTGGTCGCGGTGGCGGTGCTTGCGCACGACTTTTCTGACGGGATAAACACGGTCAACTTCGTGCTCAAAAACGGCGGCTCGTGGCACAAGGCGTTTCGCTGGCTCTTGCTCGACGCGCTCGCACCGGTGCTCGGCATCCTCTCCACGCTTTTTTTTGTATTGAGCGCTCCGCAGTTGGCGCTCGCGCTCGCGCTCTTCGGCGGCTTCTTCCTCTATATCGGCGCGTCCGACCTTATACCCGAAAGTCACCACGCACACCCCACTATCCTTACCACTGCGCTTACCGTCGCCGGTGCGTTGGTGCTCTACGTCGTTATCCGTTTGGCCGGGATATAATAGCAGTATGCAAGAACAACTTGACCGGATGGAGCTAAAGCTGATCGCGCTCGAGGGCAAGCTCGACGCGGTGTATCAATCGTCCGAAAAGATGCGCAAATACTTTATGTGGACGCTCATCATCACGGTGGGAGCTATCGCTATACCGCTCCTTATACTCCCCGCGGTGATCCCCGGATTTCTGGCCTCGCAAGGGGTTGGGCTTGGTTTTTAGGCCGGCGCTTGCACTATTTACAGGGCCGTTATAGGATGGCGCTCTATGAAAAAAACGCTTATTTTTGGGGCAATTATCGGTATCTTGGCGCCGGCTATGGCTTTGGCCCAGACTGCTAGCACTGGCCTCCTTAGCGTATACGTACAAGTCAGCAACCCGGTGGGGTCGAGCTACTCGCCGTCTAACTTTCAGGTATTTGTCTCGGGCGGCAACCCCAGCCTCAACAATTTCTCCGGCTCGGTCTCCGGCACACTCGTCACGGTAACCCCCGGTCCTTACGCGGTCACTGTCGCCAACCAAAACGGCTTTACTCCGTCGTACTCGGTCGGTTGCAACAGCACCATGTTTGCCGGCGGCACCCAGCTGTGTGTCATCACCATGACCGGCGGCACCTATAACCCCGTCATCACATCGTTTCCTATCACCGCGCTCCCGGCGCCGCTTTCGTGCCGCGCCGAGACCCCGACCGTCTCTCTCGGACAGACGGCGCGCTTTAGTGTCGTGGGCGGATTGGGCGGCACCTACAACTGGAGCACCGCCTCGCAGAACTTCCCCAACATCGGTCCGGTACTCACCACCACCTTCCCCTCGAGCGGGACGCAGACGGTCACGGTGACCAACGCCGGCCAGACCGCCGTCTGTGTCGTTACGGTGCTTACGACCTACGCTCCGGTGCAGACCAGCGGCTACAACTACAACGGCTATCAGGGCTACACCAACTACACCTCCACCTACACCGCGGCGCCGTACTTCCCCAACACGGGTTTTGCTCCGGGCAACGGCGCGCAGATGGCTTTTGCAACCGTGCTTCTTATGGGTGCGGCCATCATGAGCTACCCCTATGCACGAAAAGCATTTGCTATTGCCGTCCGCTAAGACGGTTGTGCTGGTACAGCGCCCCTCACCCCGATCGGGCGGGCGCTACCTGCGTTACTTTGTAATCGGCGTTGGGTTGCTGTGCGTCATCGCCGGCGCCGCCGATGTGAGCTCGCGCTTTGCGCGTGCCACCTTCGGCGAGGATGCGGCGTTTGTCGCCTTTGCACCCGCCGTTGCGCTCGACAACCGGGTTGCTCCCACAGCAACTTCCACCCCCGGAGTATTGGTGCCTGCGCGTCTGCGCATCCCCGCGCTGGGGGTCAGTGCGGGGGTCGAGGTGGTCGGCAAAAAGGCCGACGGCAGTATGGGCACGCCAAAAAATTTTGATAACGTTTCGTGGTACTCGCTCGGTTCTAAACCGGGGCAAGCGGGGAGTGCGGTCTTTGCCGGGCATGTCAATAATGCGCTTATGAAGCCGGGCGTCTTTGAGCACCTCTCCCAGCTGAAGAAAGGGGACTATGTCACGGTGGATGATGCCGAAGGCCACTCCAAGGTGTACCGCGTCTACTCGGTAGAAACCTACGAGCAGGGCGCTGATACCGCCGCCCTCTTTGCCACTACGGGGGCCGAGCAGCTGGTGCTTATCACCTGTGACGGCGATTGGGTGCCCGCCGCAAAGACCTTTGACCGCCGACTGGTGATCGTTGCCCGCCCCGCATACTAGTGCTACACTATTTTTGTTCGAGTAAGTCTCCATGTGCCTTCGGCCGGGAGGGTCGCCTTACGGAGAACAGTAAGTAATTTTGTTTCTCGTAATCATGGCACGCAAACTCTTTGTCGGCGGACTTCCGTACCGCACGACGGGTGATGAACTCCGCGACGCCTTCGCCCAAGCGGGCGAGGTCGCCACGGCGAGCATCGTGACTGATCGCGAGACCGGCCGCTCCCGGGGCTTCGGCTTTGTGGAGATGGCAGATGATGCAGGTGCCGACGGAGCCATTGCCATGTGGAATGGCAAAGAGTTCGGCGGACGCATGCTCACGGTCTCCGACGCCCGCCCGAAAGCATAGCTTTCGCGCAGTCCAAAAGCCCCGCCTCCCGGCGGGGCTTTTGCTTTTTGCATGGTAAAATTTTTTTATGCGGCAGAAAAAAGCCGACCTCACAACACTGGTTTGGGAAGCGCGCCGGCACTACCGCGAAGAGGTGCGGGCACATTTGCCTTGGCGTGCCACCCGCGACCCCTACAAAATCCTCGTCTCCGAGGTGATGCTCCAACAGACCCAGGTAGAGCGGGTCATACCGTATTACAAAAAGTTTGTGCGCACCTTCCCCAGCGCGCGCGTACTCGCCCGGGTGTCACTGCTCAACGTCTTGCACGTCTGGCAGGGGTTGGGCTATAACCGCCGGGCCAAGTTCTTACACCAGGCGGCAAAAATTCTCGCGACTAAAAAAACCATCGACCTTACTACCGGGTTTTTAGAGAGCCTACCGGGGGTAGGGCACTACACCGCGCGGGCGGTGGCGGTCTTTGCGTTTAATCGCCCCGAAGTGTTTGTCGAGACCAATATCCGCACGGTGTTTTTTTATCATCTCGGTCCCAAGCGCAAGCTATCCGACAAGCAGCTCTTGCCGCTCGTGGAACGCGCACTCCAGGAGTCGGGGATGGAGCCGCGGGAGTTCTACTCGGCGATGATGGACTATGGTGCGCACCTCAAGCGGCAAGGTATCCGGCTCAACCAAAAAAGCACGCACTATACTAAGCAATCGAAGTTCGAGGGCTCGACGCGCCAGTTGCGCGGGGTGATACTGCGCGAGCTCCTAAAGCATCACGCGACACTGAGCGTGCTTGCGCACCAAATCCCGCGCAGCCGAGAGGACCTGACCAACGAGCTGGCGCGCCTAACAGCCGAGGGCTTGGTGTCGCTCCACGGCCGCTATTTTGCAATCAAAAGTTAGACGCCGAGTACCACGGGGATGACAATGGGGCGCTTGTTGGTCTTTTCGAAGAGGAAGCGGGCCACGGCGTCGGTGACCTCGTTTTTAATCATGTCGAAGTTGATAGGGTTTTGGTTTTTGGCCGTGTCCTCGATGGTCTTTTTGACAATAATGCGCGCCTGCTGGAGGAGCTCCTGGCTTTCGCGCAGGTACACGAACCCGCGGCTGATGATGTCGGGCGACTTGCGCAGACGGCCGTTCTTGGGGTTGACCGTCGCGATGATAACAAACATCCCTTCTTGCGAGAGCACGGTGCGGTCGCGGATGACCACTTCTTGGATGTCACCGATAGAGAAGCCGTCTACCAACCGCAAGCCGGCGGGCGCCATTTCTTTGAGCCGGACGATTTTTTGTCCCTCGTTCTGTATCTCGATGACGCAGGAGTTGTCGGGGACCACTATCTCGTCTTCTTGCCGGCCGCAGGCTTTGGCGATGTCGGCGTGGACCCGGAGCATGTAGTGGTAGCCGTGGAGCGGCATAAAGAAGCGCGGATTTATTTTTTGATGGATCCAGAACGTCTCGTCGCGATTGGCGTGACCCGAGGCGTGCACCTCCATAGTGTCGCGGTGGATAATCTTGGCACCCTGCCTGGAGAGGTTGTCCTTGAGCTTCTGCACCGAGCGCTCGTTGCCGGGGATGACCGAAGAGGAGAGCACGACCGTGTCGCCTTTTTTTATCTTGACCGCTTTGTGGGTCTTCATCGCGATGCGCATCAGCGCGGCAAACTCGTCGCCCTGGGCGCCCGTGCCGAGTATGACGATTTTGTTGTCGGGCAGGTGCTCGAGCTGGCCCTGGTCGATAAAGGTCTTCTCCGCGACTTTGAGTAACCCGAGTTGTTTTACTATCTCGATGTTGACCTTCATTGAGCGACCCTCGACCAGCACTTTTTTGCCGGCGCGCTCTGCCGCCTCGAGCATGCGCATGATGCGCTCGAGCTGGGATGAGAAGGTCCCGATGATGAGCCGGCCGGTAGACTTGGTGATGATCTCGTCGAGATTTTTTTGTACGGTCTTCTCCGGGATAGAGAAGCCCGGACGCTCGCAGTTGGTCGAGTCGGCGGCCAAGAAGAGGACTTTTTTGTCTTTAAAATAGGCAAACTCCTTTTCCTCTCCCTCGCTCGGGATGCCGTCCATGTGGTCGAGGCGCAGGTCGCCGGTAAAGACCAACTCACCGTACGGGGTCTCGATGATGATGCCCATGGCGTCGGGGATGGTGTGCGAGACCGAGAAGAAGCGTACGCGAAAAGCACCCACTTTGACCGTGTCCGTTTTTTCTACCTCGTGGATGTCCAGCGGTTTAAGATTGGGGAACTCTTCTTGCCGCTTGCGTATCATCACCGAGGTGAGTGTGCGCGTGTAGATCGGCGGGTAGCCGATGCGGTCGATGACGTAGGGGATGGCGCCGATGTGGTCGAGGTGGCCGTGCGTGATAAAGAGCCCGCGGATTTTCTCCCGGCGGTCTTCGAGGTATTTGGTGTTGGGGAGGATGTAGTCGATGCCGGGGGTGTCATCCTCGCGGAATTGGAACCCCGCGTCGACGATGATGATATCGTCGCCCATTTCTACTACGGTCATGTTGCGGCCGATTTCTTCTACACCCCCCAGCGGGATGATGCGGATGTTGCCCTCGGCAAGAGGGGGGATGGGCTTTTCGTCTCCGTTGAGCATCGGCGTGTGCTCGGGGATCTCGCGCATAGGGTGCGGCTGGTGGGGTTTGGGACCTCCGTGGCGCAGGCGGCCGCGCCCGCCGCCGCGGCGGCTGCCTGCCCCCGCGGGCCGCGGGCCACCTCTACCTCTGTTTCTTTGTGGTTCCATGATTCTGAACTTAGTAATTAATTTTTTTCAAATAAGATTTTTCGCTTTGTAATCTTTCTTAATTTTTTCGTGTTACGAAGAAAGGCCAGACTCTGTCCGTCTCGCGGTGCCACTGCGGCAAGCTCAAGAATCGGTCGCTCGGCGTTTCTATAAATCCAAGGTGTACCCCCTGGATGTCGTTAGGCACACTATACACGAAATCCGGCGCATACAAAAATACGGCGGGGATATCGCGCCCAAGCTCGGCGAGGAACACCTCCAACAAGGCCTGCCGCTTGTCGGTTTGAGCAGTCTGCCGCAGGTCGGAGAGCGCCTTGTCGGCCTTTTGGTTGGCGTATAGGGCGACGTTGAGCCCCGGGTCGTTGCGCTGGCTGGAGTGCCAAAAAGCAAAGAGATCGAGCTCGCGGCCGATGACTTCGCCAAAAAGGAGCGCGTCGTACTTGCGCGGGCGGATAACGTTTTGAGACAGGTCGCCCTGCTCAAATATTTTGACGTTGACGCGCGCTCCGGCAGCCTCCCAGGCAATCCGCAGATACTCGGCCGCGGCACGCAGCTCCGGCACGTTGGCGGTGGCGAGGTCAAACTCAAGCACGGTGGTCTGCGCGGTTTTGCCGGTGCCGGTGGTTTTGCGCAGGACACCGTCGTCGCCGGCCTTCCATCCCGCCGCAACAAGCCGCGCGCGCGCGGCGGCGGCGAGCGCCTTGGTCGTACTGGTGGAAGTGGTCTGCGCCCCGCCGATAAGTGTCGGCGGCACCGGGCCATACAGCGCCGTGCCATAGCCCCCCAACACCTCCTGCACCAGCTCGTCGCGGTTTACGGCGTCGTTGAGTGCCGATCGGACCGCCTTGTCGCGCAGGACGACCGACTGGTTTTGATTAAAGAAGACGCCGAACACGCGGTTTAAGGGCGAGGTGCGGATGTCCGCCGCCGAGAGGTCCTTAAGGTTGCCGGGAGATATACTGCTCGCCGAGTCTATCTCGCCGGCATTAAGCGCGGTCAACAGCGACCCCTCACTCTGGAAAAACCGCAGCGTGACGGAGCCGATATACGGCTCGCCGAGTGCATAGCCGCCGAAGGCTTGCAGAGTATAGGTGGACGGGATGCCCGAGGAGGAGCGCGATACCGAGTCGAGTTTGTACGGCCCGGAGCCGATGGGCTCCTGGTTGAGCTCGCTAAAAGGGAACTCTTCGTCGCTCACGCCTATCCACCGCGCTTTAGGCAAAATCCCAAGCGTCAGGTTTTCGATAAAAGGAGCATAAGCGCTCTTGAGTATAAAGCGCACGGTCTTGGCATCGGGTGCTTCGGCAACGACGCCGTCCCAGTTGGCGCGCAGCGGGGACTTGAGCGCCGGGTCCTGCGCCTTCATCACCGTGTAGACCACGTCGTCGGCGGTGACCTTGGAGCCGTCGTGGAAGGTGAGGTCTTGCCGCAGGGTAAACGTGTAGGTCTTGCCGTCCGGGGAGACCTCGTAGCCCTCTGCGAGGTCGGGTGTAAAGCCTCCTTCCGGCGTGGCGCGCAGGAGGCCCGAGTACAGCAGGGCGGTCAGGTCGCGGTCGGCGTCGGATATGGCGAGGAGGGGGTTGATAAAGCGCGGTGTGCCGATGATGCCCTCGTGCAAGCTCCCGCCGTAGGAGGGCACCTCGACCACCAGCGCCTCTTTGACCATATACAACAGAGCGGCACTGCTGACGGTCAGCAAGACGGCAAAGCACAAGAAAAGTGCGCGGCCGCCACGCCCGAGGCCCTCAACGGTGTCTCCCGCCCGGTCTAAGACGGGCAGATGTACGGCAGTCTGCGCAATGCGCCAGAGGTTTTTCATAACAACAAACAAAAGACAAAAAGCGCGCGGCTTCCGGGCTTGTGTTTGGCGTTAGCGGATGAGGAGCGCGGCGAAGGCGCTCACGCAAAAGAGGATACCGATGATAATGGCGGTGTAAAAGAGGTACTTTTCCGAGCCGCGGCGCGTGTGATAGCCGGCAGAGAAGTTGTCGCCCCCGAACGCCCCGCCCAACGACGCGCCCGTCTGCTGCAATAGGATGCAGACGACAAGCAATACCGACAGCACTATTTGTATGTAGGGGAGCACCCCCGCTATAGACATTACTAAGTAGGCTACCACAGCATCACACCACGTGCAAACCTTGTATAGACTTGACCCCACCCGTTCTTTTACTTATAGTGCGTCCACGTATGAAGAAGAAAAAAGCTAAGAAGGCACAAAAAAAGCCCTCTACTATCATCAAATTTCCCGTCTCTCCCGCGGGCGACCGCGTGTTGGTACGGCGCATCCCGCCGGAGGAGGTAACCAGCTTCGGTATCATCATCCCCGACACCAATAAAGAAAAATCGGAGGAAGGCGTCATCATCGCGGTCGGCCCGGGCAAAAAGAACGAGGACGGCAAGCTGATACCGGTCTCGTATACGGTGGGGACTCGGGTGCGGTTCTCCTACGGCGATGAAATAAAAATAAACGGCATCGACCACATTTTGGTCCACGAGGAAAACATCACTGCAATCATCAATAAGTAATATGGCAAAACAAATACTTTTTAACGAAAAGGCCCGCCGCGCGCTTAAAAGCGGCATCGACAAGGCCAGCAATGCGGTCAAGGTGACGCTCGGCCCCCGCGGTCGCAACGTCGCGCTTGCAAAGAGCTATGGCGGCCCGACTATCACCAACGACGGCGTTTCTATTGCTAAAGAAATTTCGCTTAAAGACCCGTTTGAGAACATGGGTGCAGAAATAGTAAAAGAGGTCGCGAGCAAAACCAACGATATCGCGGGCGACGGTACCACGACCTCGGTCGTGCTTCTGCAAGCACTGATTGATGAGGGGATGAAGCACACCGAAGCGGGACTTTCGGCCATGGCCGTGCGGCACGGGATAGAGCAGGCCACGGCAGAGGCGGTGGTGGCTCTAAAGTCGCTCGCCAAAAAAATCGTGAGCGACGAAGAGGTGCGCCAAGTGGCGACCATATCGGCCGAGTCGGTTGAAATAGGCCAGATCATTGCCGACACGATCAAAGAGGTGGGCAAGGACGGTGTTGTCACGGTCGAAGAGTCGCAGTCTTTGGGTATTGAAAAAGAAGTAGTTGAGGGATTGGAATTCGACAAGGGCTACGTGAGCGCCTACATGGTGACCGACTCGTCCCGGATGGAGGCGGTGTACAAAGACCCGCTGATACTTATTACCGACAAAAAAATCTCGAGCGTGCAGGAGGTACTGCCGATGCTGCAGAAAATTGCTGAGTCCGGCAAGAAGGACTTGGTGATTATTGCCGAGGACGTAGACGGCGAGGCGCTGACCACGTTTGTGCTCAACAAGCTGCGCGGCACGTTTAATGTGCTGGCGGTCAAAGCGCCGGGCTATGGCGATCGCAAAAAGGAGATGCTGCAGGACATTGCGGTGATGACTGGCGGGCAGGTGATATCTGAAGAGGTGGGAGTCAAGTTTGAAAACGCCACACTGGACATGCTCGGCCGCGCACAGAAAGTGATTGCGACCAAAGACAAAACTGTGTTGGTGGGCGGCAAGGGTGCCAAAAAGGACATCACCGCGCGCATAGCGCAGATACGCAAGCAGATAGAGGACACGACGAGCAAATTTGATAAAGAAAAGCTGGGCGAGCGTCTTGCTAAGTTGGTCGGCGGGGTCGCCATTATACGCGTGGGTGCGGCGACCGAGACCGAGATGAAGTATCTCAAACTCAAGATTGAGGACGCGGTCAACGCGACCAAAGCCGCGATTGAGGAGGGCATCGTTGCCGGTGGTGGTGTAGCGCTCGTTAAGGCTGCACAAAAAGTGTCTGAAAGCTTTGCAAAGGCCAAAGACAAAATGGACACCGCCGGCAGGGTGGGCTACGAGGTGGTGCTGAAAGCTTTGGAGATGCCCCTGCGGCAGATTGCGTTTAATGCCGGCACCGACGCGGGGGTGGTGGTAGACAAAGTCAAAAACGCCAAAGGCAACGCCGGCTATGATGCGGTCAAAGATGAGATAGTCACCGACGTCATCGCCGCAGGCATTGTCGACCCGGTCAAAGTGACCCGCACCGCGCTCGAGCGCGCCGCATCCGCCGCCGCGATACTCTTGACCACCGAAGCGGCCGTCGCCGAGGAGCCCAAAGAAGAAAAAGAAGGCGCAGGCGGCGGAATGCCGGGAGGCATGGGCGACATGGACTACTAAAATATCAAGGAGAGTCCTTGATATTTGGGGCCCTTGCAATCTGCACAGACTTGCTATACTTAGGGCCATGACACTTATCTATATCCTCGCGGGGGTAGCGGTCTTGGCGCTCCTGTGGATTATTGCGGTGTACAACCGTTTTATCCGCCTCGTCCAGCGCACCAAGGAGGCATGGGCGGACATCGACGTACAGCTTAAACGCCGCTACGACCTGATCCCCAACCTGATTGAGTCGGTCAAAGGGTACATGCAACACGAGGCCGGCACGCTGGAAAAGGTGACCGCCGCACGCGCGGCAGCGATGGACGCCGGCGGACTCGAGGCTAAGGCCAAGGCCGAGAACATGTTGACCGGAGCGCTCAAGAGCCTCTTTGCGGTTGCAGAGAGCTACCCGGACCTTAAGGCCAACACCAACTTTTTGGAGCTGCAGCGCGAACTGTCGGACACCGAAAACAAAATCCAGGCGGCGCGCCGCTTCTACAACACCAACGTGCGCGATCTGAACACGGCCGTACAGTCGTTCCCCGGCAACGTCATCGCAAACTCCTTCCGCTTTGAGCCTAGAGAGTTCTTTGAGCTCGGCGAGTCCGATGCGGAAGCCCGCCAACCGGTCAAAGTAGGGTTTTAGCAAAAACGAAGTTTTCTGGAGGGCAGAAAATTTCCTGCTGATAAATTTTCCTACTGCACGGCCCCGTCGGGCCTGCAGACCCTCCGAAAAACTTGTTTTTGCTACACTAATTACGTATGGCATCCAATCTCTATACGCACCAAGACAGCAATATCGCTAAGACCTGGGTCTTGATGGGCTCCTTTTTGGTGGTCGTGATAGCGGTCGGGTGGGCGATCAGCTACTACTTTAACAATCCGGGCATACTCTTTTTTGCCGTGCTCTTTGCGCTGGCGACGAACATTTTTGCGTACTGGAACTCTGACAAGGTCGCGATAGCGATGAGCGGCGCCAAGCCCGCAGAAGAGGCACAGTACGGCGACTTGCATAACATCGTCGAAAATCTTGCTATCACCGCCGGGCTCCCCAAACCGCGCGTCTACATCATCGACGACCCGGCGCCTAACGCTTTTGCCACCGGGCGCAACAAGGAGCACGCGGCCATAGCCGTGACGACCGGGCTTTTGGGTATGATGGACCGCACCGAGCTCGAGGGGGTGTTGGCGCACGAACTATCCCACGTGGGCAACCGCGACATTTTGGTGTCGACCGTTGCGGTGGTGTTGGTGGGGTTTGTCTCGCTCGCGTCTGACTTCTTTTTGCGCACCACCATGTGGGGCGGGCGGGGGAGCGACAAGGACAGCAAAAGCAATCCTTTTTTGGCGATTCTTGCCGTGGCGCTTATTGTGCTCGCGCCTATTGTGGCGACCCTGATGCAGCTTGCTATATCGCGCAAGCGCGAGTTTTTGGCCGATGCCTCCGGCGCGCTCCTGACCCGCTACCCCGAAGGGCTTGCCAATGCACTACGCAAGATAGGCGCGTATGCCTCCCCGATGAAGCGCGCCAACACTGCTACCGCACACCTCTTTATCTCAAACCCCTTCGGTGCGGCTGCCGCCCGCAGTGGCCTAGCGAAGCTCTTTATGACCCACCCGCCGATAGCTGACCGCATCAAAGCGCTGGTCGGAAACGAATAAATAGGGTATTTTTGTTAAGCATTGGAGGCGTCGCATAGCGGTCTAGTGCACCGCCTTGGAAAGGCGGCATACCGAAAGGTATCGTGAGTTCGAATCTCACCGCCTCCGCCATTACTCTGCCGCACAAGCCTGACTTGCGGCAGCCGCTCGCTCTTGAAAACCGGGAGGGATTGAGCCGTCCTTGGGGAACGAGGCTATCTCTTCATTTGTCATAGAATCTGCCACTTTGGTCGACACACAAGCACAGTACGAAACTATCGTCTCGTGCGAGACACCTTCATTTGCAGGATTACTGCTCTGAGCACTAATACAGCTTTCATTTGACCCCTCAATAAAACCTTCACGCACGTCTCCAGCTATAGCCTCGTTACCATGCTGACTAAACCAAACCGTTTTTATCACGCCGCCAATACCTCCGAGAACAACGACAACGACTAATGCAATACCCAACCATTTTAGAATTTTCATAATTGAAGTCTATCCGTTCTACACCCTACGTCTACCGAACTGTCCCCAGTCGGCTTTTTATTAACTCCAACGTTTCTGCGCCTGACTTGTCGCGCATTTCGGCGGTGGGCACAGTGATATGCGAGAGCGCTTTATACTTTTCGCGGCGCTCCTTAAGCAGGGCCGGGTAGCAGCGGCGCAGGGAGTCTTGCTCACTCTCGCCGTTTTGCATACTAAAATAGTTGCCCCAGGCCACCGGCTTCGGCTCTTTGAAAAACCGTTCTACCATGTGCTCGATAGAGCCTTCGTCGACATCCAAGTGGACCACCAAACAGTTCTCTCTCAAAATCTGGAGTGTCTCGGGTTGGAGCTGCACGACGCTCCCCGTGGTGTCAAAAACAAAATTTTTGCCGCCGGTCTTCATCGATGCCTCGCGGGTAAAAGTGTTTTCTAGCTCCAAATATTTTTGCTCGCGTTCTTTATAGCCCTCGCTGGTGGGGTAGCCCAGCCACGACGATATGTCGTCCATGCCGGCAAACCCGAGCGCCTTTTGTATCTCCTCGTCTACCTGGTACCACAAAAACCCCTTGTCTCTCTCGAGTACTTTGGAGCGGTAGCTTTTGCCGGCGTTGGACATCCCCACAAAAGAAAGGCGCAGGGTGCCCGCGGCGAGGTGTGCGTCAAACTCCTCGGGTCGGAGCTGCTGGGACTGCATTTTGGTATACTATAGCGGTTCGTTTTATAAGTAAAACAACTCTTTGCCTATGGACATTACCATCAATTATTTGGCGGTTATCGCGGCGGCCGTCGTCGCCTACGCCGTCGGTGCGCTGTGGCACAGCCCGGCGGGGTTCGGCAAGTATTGGATGCACCTGATGGGCTTTACCGAGGGCCACATGAAGTCGATGCCGCTCTCACCTGCGCAGGCCATGTCTATCGGGTTTGTAGTAACGCTCCTGATGGCCTACGTGTTGGCGCACTTTGTCGTGCTGGTGGGCGCCACAACGTGGCAGGTAGCGCTCCAGCTGGGCTTTTGGCTGTGGCTGGGCCTCGTGGCCCCCACGCTCGCCAACGGCTGGCTGTGGGAGGGCAAGTCGCCGAAGCTTTTTGTGTTTAATGCGGCCTATGCGTTGGTCAACGTAGAGGTGATGGTGCTCATACTCGGCTTGTGGCACTAAAGCACACTATCCTCGCGCTTATCGTACTGGCCGCGGTTGCGGCGGCTGTGGCGGTCGCGGTGCGTCCGGATACCACAAACACCATGCGCACCATACTCATTGGATCAACAAAAGTTGCGGTCGATGTCGCCGATACCGAAAGCTTGCGCGAGCAGGGGCTCTCGGGTCGCGCCGGCCTTGCCGAGGGGGAGGGAATGTTGTTTGTGTTCGAGCGCGACGGCCTGTGGGCTTTTTGGATGAAGGACATGCTCTTCCCCCTAGACATGATATGGGCCGACGCCGAGGGCCGTGTGGTCACCGTCGCGGCTGATGTGTCCCCCGACACCTACCCGCAGACCTTTGCCCCGTCGGCGCCCGCACTCTATGTCCTCGAAGTGCCGGCCGGGTTTGCCGCGCAGCACGGGGTTGCCCTTGGTACCAAACTTGTGATATAATGCTAGGAGCGCGTTGAACAGTAGCCTCACCCGCAAGGGTGGGGAGGAAAGTCCGAGCTCTCATCCGCCTTCGGGCGAGATAACAAGGTAGCAGGTAACCCCTGTCGTACGCTTTTTGCGGGCGTAAGAGGTGCGAACAGAGACGAGTCCCGCCGCAAGGCGGGAGTGAAACGGCAAAATCCTTACCCGGGAGCAAGGCCGTGCCGTGTCGCAAGACATGGAGTGCCGCTAGAGCCCCACAGCGATGTGTGGCCCAGATAAATTACTGTTTACAACAGAACTCGGCTTACAGACGCGCGCGCAGTATGTGAAAACCCCGGCTAACCGCCGGGGTTTTTGCGTGTATACTTATGGAAGACAGGTCCATTATTACTAGCGCGGGGACATCGCGTCTCCGTCAATAATTGTTATTCGCTGTATGCACACACGTCTTGTTTCGTGGTCGCGCTACGCGCTCCTGGCGGGTATGGTTCTCGCTTTGGTGCTCATAGTCCCGGCCGCATGGTTCCCCTTCCAATTACTTAAAATAGCCGCGTTTGCCGCATGTCTGGCGGCGGCGGTACTCCTGTTTATCTTCGGCGGTGGCGCGCGGGCGCTTTTGCGTACGCACGGCTTTTATGCCGCGCTCGCCGTGCTCGCTATCCCCGCCGCGTACGGGCTTTCTGCGTTTTTTTCCGCGGACAACTCTATCGCGCTTGCAGGGTATAGCATCGAGACAGATACCATACTCTTTGCGTTGCTTGCCTCGTTGGCGTACCTGATGTCCTTTACGCTCTTCCGCACCCTGCGCACCGCGCGGCTCCTTACCACGGTTGTCTTTTGGTCGCTCGCGGCCGCGGCAATATTCCAGCTTGTCTCCGTCACCTTCGGCTCCTACGCGATACCGCTCGAGGCCTTTACCGACCGGTCGGTCAACCTGATAGGCAAGTGGAATGACCTCGGGCTCACCGCGGCGCTGTTGGCGCTGTTGTTGTTGGTACGCCTCGAGCTCGGCGCCTTGCCAAAATTGTGGACCGTCGTCTCTTCAGTTGCGTTGGTGTTCTTGATAGCTCTGCTCGCGCTGGTCAACTTTTCTCTCTCCTGGGCATTGTTACTTGCGGGTTGTATCATCGTCGGCCTCTTGTCGCTGTTGCGACAGCGTCAAGAGCAGTCCGCCGAGACGCCCCGCGCGCGGGTGCAACTGCCGCGCTACGCGCTTGCGGGCGCCGCGCTCACCATCGCCGCTCTGCTCTACGGTGGGGTCGTCAACACATCTCTTACTAAAATTTTCCCCGTCTCCTCGCTTGAGGTGCGGCCGGGCCTCGCCGCGACCATGGGCATCATCGACCATGCCCGGGCCGGCTCTGTCCAAAAAATAACTATTGGTACGGGGCCGTCGACCTTCGGCCCGGCGTGGCTCAAATACAAACCCGCCGAGGTCAACCGCACGCCGTTCTGGAACCTCGACTTTAATGTCGGATACTCCGCGCTCGCGACCGCCTTCGGCAGTGTCGGGCTGGTGGGCGCTCTGGCGTGGTTGGTGCCGCTCTTCCTGATGCTCGGGGCGGTGGTCCGCGCCGCGCGGCTCTCGCTCCTCTCGCGCGAGGAACGCACGGTGGCGACGCTGTTGGTGCTGGGGAGCCTCTTCCTGATAGCAACCCTGGTGCTCTATGTGCCGAGCCAAAACATTATCTTGTTGGGGTGTGTGCTCTCGGGCAGTGCGTTCGGCTTTTTGTGGAGACAGGGCCGGAGTGCCGAGCCCGAACCGGAGCCCGGTATGTGGCAGGGAATCAGCGTTCTCGTAATCGCCGGAGGGTTTACGGTGTTGGCGCTCTTTGCCTGTGTGGTGACGGAACGGCGCTTTGTATCGCAGGCCTACACGGGTGCGGGGGTCTACGAGCTTGCGGCCGGGCACGTTGATGCCGCGCTCGCCTATGCCGCGAGCGCGGCAAAAGTCGAGGCGGCCCCCGACGCACTACGTCTTGCCGCCGACGCCGGTCTGCAAAAAATCACCGCAATAGCCGCCGATACAGCGCTCCCGCGCACACAGGCACAACAGGCTTTTACCGAACAGGCGCAGGCGGCGGTCCGCGCGGCACAGCGCTCTATCGCCGCCGCTCCGCAGGACTACCGCGGGTTCTTCTCGCTCGCGCGGATATACGCTTACCTTGCATCGCTTAAGGTTGACCTGGCCTACGCCGGCGCACAGCAAGCCTATACCGCGGCCGCCGCCTTAAACCCGACCTCTCCGGCTATCCCGCTTGCGGTTGCCCGGCTGGAAGCCGCGCAGGGCAACAGCAAAAACATGGAGGCGGCCGTCACCAAGGCGCTGCAACTGAAGCCCGACTACACCGACGCCATCCTCTTTGTCGTGCAGGTCAACGTCAACAGCAACGACCTTGCCTCGGCGATACGCAACACCACGCTCGCCGTACAGACGGCGCCCGGCGTGCCGGCGATATGGTTTGAGCTCGGGTTGCTCTACTACGCCGGGGGAGATACCGCGAGCGCCATCCCGCCGCTCGAGCAGGCCATACGTTTGGTGTCCAACTATGCCAACGCCAAGTACTATCTGGGGCTTTCGTACTATGCACAACACCGGACCAAGGAAGCCAAAGCACTCTTCCTGGACCTTCTCTCCACCAACCCCGACAATGTCGAAATCAAAGCTATCGTCAAAAATATAGAAGCCGGCAAAAAACCGCTCGAGGGGCTCGAGCCCGCGACCCTGCCGCAAGACAGAAAGACCGCACCGGTCACCGAGTAGAAAATGGTCCGCGCCTTCCTATCCGCAATGGGACTCGAAGTGCGGGGCATGCACCAGGCGGCATATCTCCTTGCCGCCTTTGCCCTGCTCTCCCAGCTGCTGGCGCTGGTGCGCGACCGGCTCTTTGCGGCGTCCTTCGGCGCCTCCTCCACACTCGACGTCTACTATGCTGCGTTCCGCGTACCGGACCTGCTGTTTGCGACCATCGCCTCACTGTTGTCGCTCTACGCACTCTTGCCGATATTGTCCCGCCTGCAGGAAGAAGGCAGGGGAGCGACCGCGTTTCTCGACAAGGCGCTGGTGGTTTTTTTCTGCGCGATGGGGGTCGTGGCGGCGGCGCTCTGGCTTGTTATGCCCGCGCTTGCTCCGCTCATTGCTCCCGGGCTCGACCACAGCCAGCTGGTGTTGCTCGCACGGATACTCCTCTTGCAGCCGATATTCCTCGGGGCCTCAAACATCGTCGCATCGCTGACCCAACTGCGGCACCGCTTTGTCCTCTACGCCGTTTCGCCGCTCCTCTATAATCTCGGGATAATCTTCGGTGTGCTCGCCTTGTATCCCCGCATGGGCCTTGCGGGGCTGGGCTGGGGTGTCGTAGCGGGCGCCGTCCTGCACTTGGCGGTCCAACTGCCGTTTTATACCAAAGAGGAGCGCGGAGCGCGGATACGGACGGGCGAGGCTCTGCGGTATGTGCGCGAGGTGCTTGTGCTTTCTGTCCCGCGTACGCTCGCGCTCGGCGCGGGGCAGTTCTCACTGCTTATACTCACGGCGATGGCGTCGTTCCTTGCCCCCGGCTCTATCGCGGTGTTTACCTTTGCGTTCAACCTGCAGGCGGTGCCGCTGGCTATCATCGGCGTGTCGTACTCGGTGGCCGCGTTCCCCACACTCTCGCGGCTCCATGCGGCCGGAGAGCGCGATGAGTTTATAAAACACATCGAGGCGGCTCTGCGGCACATGTTGTTTTGGGCGATACCCGCCACCGTGTTTGTCATAGTCTTGCGCGCCCAGCTGGTCCGCACCATTTTAGGGGCCGGGATGTTTGACTGGGAGGCCACCCGCCTGGTGGCGGCGGCGCTTGCGCTGTTTATCGTGTCGCTCTCGGCCCAAAGCGTCACCCTGCTGGTTGCGCGCGGCTACTATGCCGCGGGGCGGGTCGCCCGGCCGCTCCTCTTTGCAACCCTCTCCGTATTGGTAGCGGTGGTGTCTGCTTCCATTCTTACGGCGGCGTTCCACTCGCATGCGCTGTTGCGCGACTTTCTTGAGTCGCTCCTGCGCGTCGGCGACATCCCCGGCACCACGGTGCTGATGCTCGCGATGGCCTACGCCGCAGGGGCACTGGCGCAGGCGGGTTTCGGGCTGCGTTATTTTGCTCACGACTTTTCGCTGTCCCTACGCCCGCTCGGCCGGCTCGTGTTTGAGAGCTCTTCTGCAGCGATCATCGGCGGTGCGGCGGCGTACGCAACGCTTGCCTACGTGGGAAGCCGCGTCGATATAAACACCACCGCCGGGATAGTCTCGCAGGGCGCGATAGCGGGAGTCTTGGGACTTGCGGTCACGGCGGCTACGCTCGCGCTCTTGCGCAACCGCGAGTGCATCGAAGCGTGGGCCGCGCTCCAACGGCGGCTCATCAAAGAACCGCCGGCCGTCGAGGCGACCGAGGTCGCATAAAGAGGATAAAAATAGTACAGTACGCCCCAACGCCCCGTTGCGGGGCGAAAATTCAAAATGAATCAGATACGGAATTTTTCAATCATCGCGCACATCGACCACGGCAAGTCCACTCTTGCCGACCGGTTTTTGGAAGTTACCCACACGATAGAAAAGCGCAAGATGCGCGAGCAGGTGCTCGACAGCATGGAATTGGAGCGCGAGCGGGGTATCACCATCAAAATGCAGCCGGTGCGGATGACGTACGGCGAGTACCAGCTCAACCTTATCGATACCCCTGGACATATCGACTTTTCGTACGAGGTGTCGCGTGCACTGACCGCGGTCGAGGGAGCAATATTGCTTGTGGATGCCACCCAGGGTGTGCAGGCGCAGACGCTGACCACCCTGCGCAGTGCGCGCGAGCAGGGGCTTGTTATCATCCCCGCTATTTCGAAAATCGATTCGCCGCTGGCGGCGGTAGAGGACACTATCCTGCAGGTCAGCAAGCTCCTCGGTGTTTCGGAGGACAGTATCTTGCTCTGCTCTGGCAGGACAGGGGAGGGGGTGGAAGACCTGTTAAAAGCGGTCATCGAGCGCGTACCGCCGCCGCGCCAAGGACTGACCTTAGCTCAGGGCTCTTCAAGGTCAGACCTTGGCACGGCGGCACTGGTCTTCGACTTTCAGTACTCCGACCATCAGGGCGTCATCGTCTTTTTGCGCATGTTTGCCGGCACGGTAGCAAAAGGCGATGCGCTCGAGTTTGCCGCAAGCGGGCGGCGCTTCAATGCGCTTGAGGTGGGGACCTTCTCCCCAAGTCCCAAAGCCGCCGCATCGCTTGCGGCGGGCGAGATAGGCTACATCGTCACCGGCATCAAAGAGCCCGGGTTTGCGCGCGTGGGAGACACAGTACGCACCGGCAAAAGCCAAACCCCGCCGCTCTCCGGCTATGCAGAGCCCAAGCCGGTGGTGTGGGCCAGCATCTACCCGGAGAGCCAGGACGACTTTACGGCACTGCGACAAGCACTTACGCGGCTACGCTTGAGCGACTCGTCCCTGTCGTTCGAAGAGGAGTCGTCGGGCGTGTTGGGGCGAGGGTTCCGCTGCGGGATGCTCGGCATGTTGCACCTCGAAATCGTCAGCGAGCGTCTGCGGAGGGAGGCAAAACTGCGTCTGATAGTAACGACCCCGAGCATTGAGTACGAGGTAGAAACGCGGGACGGCAAGCGCTCTTCGGTGTACTCGGCGTCGATGTTCCCCGAGTTTGGCGATATCGTCAAAGTATGGGAGCCGTTTGTCGAAGTGGAGATCCTCCTGCCCGCACACTACCTTGGGAGCACGGTGACCTTGCTGTTTGAGCACGAGGCGGTCACCGAGTCGACGGAAAACTTTTCCGAAGGCCGTATCAAGTTGACGGTCGTGATGCCTCTGCGCGAGTTGATGCGCAACTTTTTTGACAAAATAAAAAGCGTTACCCAAGGGTACGCTAGTGTGTCCTACCAGATGCGGGAGCTGCGCGTGGCCGATGTTGCGCGGCTCGACATAGTGGTGGCCGACGAGCTGGTGCCGGCGTTCTCGCGGGTTATCGCGCGACACCGGGTCGACGAAGAGGCACAGGCCGCTGTGGAGAAGCTGTACGGCATTTTGCCGCGGCAGATGTTTACTACCAAAATCCAAGGGCAAGCACTGGGGCGCATCATCTCGAGCCGCACACTCTCGGCGCTTAAAAAGGATGTCACCCAACACATGTACGGGGGTGATATTACCCGCAAGATGAAGCTGCGCGAAAAACAAAAGAAAGGCAAAGCAAAGATGAAAGAGCGCGGCAGAGTAAACATCCCCGAGGAGGTGTTCCTCAAGATGGTCAAATCAGACTGATTTGACCCATACAGGATGTAGAGCGAATAGCCCTAAAAACTAAAGGCAAAGGTGGAGACGATCATCGAGACTATCACGATACCGCCGATGATTATGGCGCCGATTTTGACGTTGCGGTCTCTGTTTTTTCCGTACATGTGAGGTACTATAGCAAAGATGAGGGAGTTTAAAAAGCGCCGGACCTACGGGGCAGAAATACTGCGGATTGCGGGGGGTAGCCTGGGTATCGGCCTGCTTGCGGCCGCGGCGGTTATCGCCGGCCGGGGGGCGTATGACATGTACGGCAAATTTGCCGAGGCGGCCGCCGCCCGCACCGGGGCCGAGGCACAACTTGCCGAACTGCAGGGTCGCCAAGCGGCTGTCGAGACTGCGGTAGAGGGGCTCTCGAACGAGCGCGGGGTCGAGGGCGCGGTGCGCGAGCGCTACGGCGTCGCGCGGCCCGGCGAGGGCCAGATAGACATCGTGCGGAGTGCCTCCAGCAGCGAGGCCCTACGGCAAGAAAAAGGTATGTTTGAGAAGCTGTGGGACCTGCTGTTCGTGTGGTAAAGTGTCTTTCGCGCGGGGTGTATGCGAGTGTAGTTTAGTGGCAGAACTGGTGCTTCCCAAGCATCGGGCGGGAGTTCGATTCTCCCCACTCGCACCAAAAGTTGCACAGACTCCCAAATAATTTATACTGGAGCTATATGGACAAAACCGTAACCATTTACTCAACGCCGACCTGCCACTTTTGCCAGATGGCCAAAGAGTTCTTTGCCGAAAAGAACGTCCAATTTACCAACTTTGATGTGTCGCAAGACGCCGTCAAGCGCGAGGAGATGATTAAGATGACCGGGCAACTTGGGGTGCCGGTGATTGTGGTCGGAGGCGATGTGATGGTCGGTTTTGACCGTGCCAAACTCGCCGCCAAGCTCGGCATCGAGGCATAATTTTTTGGTGTCCCCGGCAGGAATTGCACCCACATCTACCCCTTAGGACGGGGCTGTTCTATCTATTGAACTACGGGGACCTGACCGCAAAACTGTACCACGACGGTGCTATAATTTATACATGGATGCGGATTTGGAGGAGTTAAAGCGGCAGATTGAGCGGCTCGAGAAGACGACTACCGAAACCAACCGGTCGGTGCACAAAATGCGTCGCTCCCAGCGCCGGCAGACGATACTGCGCGTGCTGTGGTGGGTGGTAATCTTTGGGATCAGCGCCTATACGTACTTGACCTACGTGCAGCCCTACGTCGACCAGATGATGAGCGCCTATGGCAATGCCAAAGACTTTCAAGTGCAGGTCCAGGACTTTTTTGCCCAGTTTGGGCACAAGACGGCAAACTAGGTGCTTGGGGCCGGGGTCGAACCGGCGACATCTTCCTCTTCAGGGAAGCGCTCTACCAACTGAGCTACCCAAGCGGTAGAGGGATTCTAGCCTAATTAGACTTAACTTTCAATTTGGCCTGGCGGCCTTTGTCGAGTTTGGGGAGCCGGATGACGAGGAGCCCGTGCTTTTCTGTGGCCTCGGCCTCTTCTATTTCGACCTCCTGCGGGAGTACGATGGTGCGGGTAAACGAGCCCCAGTACAATTCCTGAAAGAAGAAGTCGCCCGCCGTGCCCTCGGTGTGGCGCTCGCGCTTGCCGCGGATGGTGACCATGTCGCGGGTGATAGAGACGTCGAGGTCGTCGGGCCGCACGCCCGCTATCATCGCTTTGATAACGATGTGGCTGGGCGTCTGGTAGACATCTACCGCAAGCTCGCCGGCCTCTTCCTCCTCGATAATTTCTGCCGGGGAGGACTGGGAGATGGGGATATTTTTACTTTTGGGGGAGAGGGAGTAAGAAGCACCACCCTGTTCGAGCTCGTCGAAGGTGTAGTCGTCGGTCTGACTGCCGGTCAGCCACTCAAATAAGGATCGTTTTTCTTTAGCCATATGTTAGCAGTAGTCGCGGGCGGGTTGCTTGACCTGCTCGGTCATAAATAACAATACCACGATACCAAACCAGATGCAGAGGAATATCCAGAACGTCGCACCCCCGCTACTGCCCAGTATAAAAAAGTTGAAGAGCGTATGCAATGTAATGGCAAGGATAAGTCCCACCAGAGCCGCCACGCGCCTTGCCGCCACCCCTTTGTAGAACGCCAGCGCCAACGCGACCCCGATGGTGGCCGACGAGAGCGAGTGCAGCAAGGTGGCACCTATAAACCGCAGGTCGCCCGTGATGATGGACTTCAAAACCTCGCCGTCCTGGAGCGGCGTAAGGAGGAAGAGCGCGTTCTCGAACGCAGAAAAGCCCAGTGCCGCAGTGACCAGATAGATGACTGCGTCAAGCGGCTCGTCAAAGACCCGCAGGCGCAACGCCACCAGGTATGCCGCACCGAACTTTATGACCTCTTCTATTGCCGCCCACGAAAAAAGGATGAGTGTGGGGGGATGGGTCGGGCATATGCCTCCTGCAATGAGGTATGAGCAGGCAAGGCGCTCGAGCTGGAGCGCAAGGTATACGCCCGCGGCGCCGGCCACAAAGCACAAAAAGAGGTAGCGTTTTGGCTCCGGCTGACAACGGTCTTCGAGTAGCCAAAACGTAAGCCACAACAGCGCCGGGAGCAGGCCGCCGAGCAGAGCGACAAAAAGAACGGGGGACTCCATGAGGAGATTATACTATGCAACCGGCCAGTGCTCGACCATCAGTAGGTCTTTTTTGCTGGGCATACTGTCCCAAATCTCTTCGGTGACAAACGGCATAAAGGGGTGCAGGAGTTTAAGCGAGTTCTCCAACAAGTAATACAACGTCGCACCGTACTCCGGCTTGCCCTTGCTCTCCTCCAAGATCTCGGCGGCAAAGCGGTCCCATACGTAGTGGTAGAGCTTCTCCGCCGCCATATAGATGCGATACTCCTCCAGGTCTTTGGTGACGTCTTGCGCCATCGTATCAAACTCCGCTTTGAGTTCCGGCTTAATCTCGCCCGTACTATCCTGCGAGAGCACAAACCGGGTGATGTTCCAGAGCTTGTTGGCAAAGAGTTTGTAACCCTTTATCTTTTGCTCGTCGAACTTGACGTCGCTCCCCAGCGGCGCCCCCACGATGAGCCCCATGCGCAAGGCGTCCGCGCCATACTTTTCTATCATCAGAAGCGGGTCAACGCCGTTATTGAGTGACTTGCTGAACTTGCGTCCGTCTTTGGCGCGCACAAGCCCGTGGATAAACACGATGTTAAACGGTACCACCCCCAGGTGGAAGGTGCCCATCAGTATCATGCGAGAGACCCATAGCTGGAGTATCTCGTACGCCGGAGACATAAACGACGTGGGGTAGAACGTCTCCAGGTCTGCCGTCTTCTCGGGCCATCCGAGCGTGGAGAAGGGCCACAGTGCAGAGGAAAACCAGGTGTCCAGCACATCAGGGTCTTGGCTCCACTCCTCGCCCGGAGAAGTCTCGCTCACGGTGGACTCCTCGCCCCTGTACCACACGGGGATGCGGTGCCCGAACCAGATCTGCCGGCTGATGCACCAGTCGCGCAGGTTGTCTATCCAGTGGAAGTACGTTTTGCGAAATCCTTCCTGCGGCATATCCACCGCGCCGCTTTCTACCGCCGCGCGCATAAGCGCTTTGAGCGTAGTCTCGCTCCCGCTCGCGACACCGGGTATCTCCGAATAGGGGATAGTAAATGGTTTGTTGACGTCTATCCACCACTGGAGTTTTGGCAGCGGCTCAATAATCGCGCCCGTGCGCTCGGAGGTCGAAACGTTTTGTTTGATGTCCTCTACTTTTTCCAACAAGCCCTCGCTCTGCAGCCACTCGGCTACCAGCTCGCGCGCCTCGGCAGTTTTTTTGCCGTGCAGGCGACCTTCTACTTCCATCTTTGCGTACTCGTTGATTACTTGGGGCCGCGGGAGGTCGTGCCGCTCGGCAATGTCCCAGTCGGTTTGGCTGTGCGCCGGCGTAACCCCCAAGGCGCCGGTACCAAACTCTGGTTCGACCGCAGGGTCCGCAATTATTTTTATATGCACCGGGACATCACAAAACACCGCATCGTACTCTTGACCCACATATTGTCTGTAGCGCTCATCGTCGGGGTGCACCGCCACTGCGGTGTCGCCCACTTTTGTCTCGAGCCGTGTGGTGGCTACGGGGATAGGGAAGTCTTTAGAGTAGCGAAACGTGTAGAGTTTGGCGTCACGCTCTTCGTACAAGGTCTCATCGTCCGAAATAGTAGTCTGGCCTTTTGGGTCCCAGTTGACGATGCGGTTGCCCCGGTAGATAAGCCCCGCCTCGAACATCCGCTTAAAGGCGGTAAACACCGCCGTGTTGCGCGCCTCATCCATCGTGTAGGCGTAGCGCGACCAGTCGAGCGACGCGCCCATACGGCGGACCTGGCTCAAAATGGTGCTCTCGCTGTTTTTTGCAAACTCGGTGACGCGCTTGACCAGCTCATCGCGCCCGATGTCGTAGCGGCTTTTCCCCTCTTCTTTTTGGATATCTTTTTCTACCCGAGCTTGGGTGGGGAGTGCTGCCGAGTCGGTGCCCGGGATCCATAGCGCTTTTTTGCCGCGCATCCGCTGAAAGCGGATGACGATATCCTGCAGGGCGTCTTCGTAGGCGTGGCCCACGTGGAGCGTGCCGGTCACGTTAGGCGGGGGGAGGATTACGGTAAAGGCCTCCGCGCGCTCGCCAGGCAGGTTGTCCGGGTTAAAGTAGCCCGATTCCTCCCACTTCTTATATATAGCTCCCTCGGTCGCCGTGGGGTCGTAGGGCTTTAGAAACTTCTCGGGGACGTCTGGGGCCATTGGGCCATTCTAGCTTGCTATAGAAAGATTTCCAACGGCTCGCAGCTCGGGGCCGGCGGTATCATTTAGCCCCGAGAGGGCGCGGGCGAGGGCGGCTTGGGCTATCATGATGGCGTTGTCGCCCGTTATTGAGAGTTGCGGGAGGCGCAGGTCGATGTCGGGAAACTCCTCCAGTACGAGCGCCTGCAGCTTTTCGCGGATGTAGCGGTTGGCCGCCACCCCGCCGCCTATTACGAACGTCTGCGCGTTGGTCTGCTCCAACGCCTGGCGCGTTTTGGATACCATCACATCGGCGATGGCGTCCTCAAGCTCGGCAGCAAAGGCTGCGATCTCGTCGTTTGAGAGCTTTTGTATACCGCCGCGGTCGCGCAGCGCGTACAGAGCAGCAGTTTTTAGTCCCGAAAAAGAAAAATCACAGGTACCGGAGTTGATCATCGGTCGGGGGAGTTTGGGCACGGAAAAAGTTCCGGAAAAGGGAGTTGGGGTCGTGTTCATCTCTCCCTTTTCCGGAAGCTTTTTCCGTGCCTGTGCAGCCAGCTTAGAAATCTCCGGCCCGCCGGGATAGGGGAGCCCCAGCATGCGCGCGACTTTATCGAACGCCTCACCGACGGCGTCATCCAGCGTCTTGCCGATGATCTCGTATTGCAGCCACTCTTTCATCAAAACAAACTCCGTGTGTCCGCCCGAAATCAAAAGCGCAAGCACAGACATTCTAACGTTTTGCAAAATGTTTGAATGTTCGCCGCTTGGTTGGGCAAGAGAGGAGATTAAGTGGCCCTCCATGTGATTGGTGGGCAAGAGGGGGACGTTCTTTTCAGCCGCAACTTTTTTGGCAAACTCGATCCCGGTCCAGAGCGCCGGCTCGAGCCCCGGGCCGTGGGTCACCGCTACGGCGTCGAACTCCTCGTTTGCAAACTGCTCAAACAGCGCGGGTAGGTTCTTTTGGTGCTCGCGCTTGGCCAGGTTGGGGTATACCCCGCCGTAGGGCGAGTGGAGTAGGGCTTGCGAAAGCAGAGCGGCCTTTTTGGTCTCAAATGCAAAACCCTCGGAGGTTTTGGTGCCCTCAACTAAAGCAATTCCGGTCTCATCGCAGGAGGTTTCTATTGCTAACACTTTCATAAATTTGGTGGTCACAAGTCGAGCTTCGCCGTCGCGCAACTCGCTCGCGACCCCGGCTCGCGGCTCTGCAAATGCAGGGCATCGCTGCGCCTTGCACAAAGCACAAAGTCTGCCGTGAGGCATACTTTGTGTCTTTTGTGCACCCTGAGAGATTCGAACTCCCGGCCTACCCCACGTCAAGGGGTCGCTCTACCAACTGAGCTAAGGGTGCGCCATCAAAAAATAGCAGAGAAAGCGCTATTTGTCATCGCCCCAGCGCCAGCGCGCGGGCTCGCCGGTCTTGTGGGCGATATACCAAAGAGCCGCGACCAACAGAGCGGTCTGCGGAATAAAATTTATGAGCGTGTCGCTTACCGAGTGCGAGGAGGAGTCGATGCGATAAAAGTTGGCGAGCATGAGCACCAAAAATAGCAGCATAATCAGCCACCCCTCCCACGTGGCCGGGTACCAGCCATAGCCGTAGCGTTTGGCTTTGAACCAGTATTTTTGCATTACTTCTATGTTAGTTTTTAATGAGCGGAGGAGGTGAGATTCGAACTCACGGTGAGGTTTCCCCCACGCCACATTTCGAGTGTGGTGCCTTCGACCACTCAGCCACTCCTCCTTGGTCTAGCCAAAATAAAGTACCATTTTTTAGCGTTTTACGCTATAGTTTGAGCCAAGGCCCTATCGTCTAACGGTTAGGACGCCGGCTTTTCAAGCCGTTAATCCGGGTTCGATTCCCGGTAGGGTCACAATTTTTTTAGCCTTATTCCACAACGCCGTTTGGAGCACCCAAACGGGAAATTTTCGCGAGTTGGAACCATGCTAGCATTTAAGACATGGCGCGAATTGGTAATGTCATTTTTTGGATTATTGCTGTGGCCGTGGGGGGTTTCTTCTTAATGATGTTTGCGGCTGGAATTATGTCTGGTTTGGGTACACAGAATCAGGCAAACGGAGTCTCAGTGACCGACTCAAATCCTATTGGGCTTCATATAATAAACGAACAAGTAAAACTGGGAGACACCATTACGGTTGTATGGGATTCGACGAGAATTCCTCCTAATGCTCGGGGTATGGGCTTGCATATTGTCCGGCCAGACCATAATTACGTAAGTGGAGTTGGGGTCGTAGGAATTGACCCAAGACTTGGCTCGTATCAACTGCAAAAGCTCCCCAGCGAACCTTTTTATGGATTTGTTGACGGCGGAGAGTACTACGTCAGCGCTCTGGTCACCGATACGGCAGACCCTAATGGGAATATACTCATGAAGGCGGATAGTGATTCCTTTCGAATAATCTCTCAATGAAAAGACATTTCATATGGTTCTTCATTACAGTCGCCCTGCTCTGGGGGATTGGTGTAGCGGGTAGTATCGTCTTTGAGTGCCAAGGTGCTCTAGGTTCAGGAGTTCGGTGTGCCAAAGGAGGCCCACTTGGTTTGTTTATGGAAGGCTACTTGCCGAGTATGGAGATAGGTCTGATTTTCGTGATCTTCCTCGGCATTCCTGTAGCGATAGTTGTCGGTTCGATTATGCTTTTTCGAAGAATTTCAAAGCAAGAGAAAGTACAAAGTGTGTCTGCACCGAATTCAACTCAACATACCTCATGGACAAAATACCTCCTGCTAATCCCTACAATAGGGATAGGTATTATATTTTTACTGAATATTCTGTTTGATTAATTCCCTCCCAAACCGCTGCCACTGATACAGCTCCCATACTAGCTGGTTCCAATTAGCTCCCACTTGGGTCAGCGCAGAAAAAGAGCCGCCATAAGGCGGCCTTTTTTGTACGCTGACCACTAAGCAAAGTCTGGGAGACTTTGCGGCCGGGAATCGAAAGCCGGAGCGGGCCCCAGACCAGCAGGTCTGGGAGCGAGGCAGGGTCGTGCGGCCAAAATTGCGACGGCAATTTTGGAACGCCTGACCGATCCGTGCTTGCCTGCGGCAAGACACTTCCCGGTAGGGTCAGCGCAAGGGGAGTATGATAGGGCTATGGCTAAACGAAAAGCGCCCGGAAGCACGGGCAGGGGGAAATTTTATCGGATAGAGTTGCGGCCCAAAGGGCAGTTTAGCAGCTTCCGCGTACAGGATGTGGGTAAAAAGGGCGGGCTCGAGCGCCTGGCCGGACACCGCCGTAGCGGTAGTTGGGACACGGTGTCGTGGCTGATATCCAAAGACAAAGCGTCGGTGGTCAAAGGGCACCTCAAGATTACGGGCAAAAAAGAGCAGAGCGTACTCAAACAAATCAAAGGGCCGATTGTGCACGTCAAAGCCGATATCTTCCGCGCGCATCCGCGCAACGTCCCGGAGGCCAAAAAGCCCACCCCCGCTATGCGCCGGGCACAGCGCGCCAACATCAAAAAAGCACAGACGGCCCGGGCAAAGAAGCGCCGCTAAAAACGCTATACTAGAGGTATGGTCAAAAAGATAGTTACCTTCTTCGACAAGCTTGAGGACCGGGTGCGTATACGGCTCTCGCACAACCCCATACTCTATGCGCTTGTGGGCGCGGTGGGGATCATTTTGCTCTGGAAGGGCGTGTGGGAGGTCGCCGAGCTCATCCCCGCGCTCCATGGGTTCGGCTCGCTCATTGCCGGCATCATCATATTGCTGATGAGCGGCCTCTTGGTGTCGTTTTTTATAGGCGACAGCATCATCCTCTCGGGATTTAAAAAAGAAAAGAAATTGGTAGAAAAGAGCGAGCTCGATATTTTAAAAGCCGAAGAGTCGCAGACCACCGAGATTATGCGCAAGCTCGAGCATTTAGAAAAGGACATCCACGAGCTCAAAGGCGACCACCGCCACAACGTATAACTATTTAGCCGCTTTCAAAAAGAAGTAGATGTCTTCGAGCGCTTTGACCGCGTCGCCGGCGGCGATGTTGTTTTGGTGATACAGGCCGTCGGAGCAGTCGCCCGCGGCCCAGATGCCCGCGACACTGGTGCGCTGGGTCTTGCCGTCTACCTTGATCTTGCCCCACTCGTCGAGTGCAACAAGGCCGCTCACGAGCTCGGTCGCCGGGATCATGCCTATTTCTACAAAGATGCCCGCGACCGGGGTCTCAACCGTCTCGCCGGTCTCTACGTTTTTGGTGACGATAGACTTTACAAATTGCTCGCCTTTGACCTCGACGGGCGTGTGGGGGGTGAGCACGCGCATGTTGGGGTGGGCGAGCACCGCATCAACGGTCGCTTTGTCGGCGCGCAAAAACTCCTCGCGGCGGTGTATCAGTGTGACCGACTTGCAGTAGGCCAACAATTGCGCCGCGGTCTCAAAACCCGCATTGCCGCCGCCTACGACCGCCACATCCTGGCCCGTAAAGAGCGGCCCGTCACAGCTGGCGCAGTAGGTGACGCCCTTGTTTTCAAACTCGGCCGCGCCTTTTGCCTCCAACTTTTTGCGTGAGCCGCCGGTTGCAACCAGCACCGTTTTGGCGGGGTAGATACTGCCGGTCGTTTGTATAGAAAAATGATCGCCTGCGGATTCGACTTTGCTGGCGCGCTCGCCGAGCTTAATATCGAGCACATCCGAAGCATACTCGCGCAGGTGCTTCTCTAACTGTTTGGCCATCTCCAAACCTTTGATATGCGGCGTGCCTATCCAGTTTTGGACATCCTGGCTGTCGACAGACTGGCCGCCTACCGCTTCTGCTATAAAAACCGTGTTGAGCCTCTTGCGTGCCGCGTACACTCCCGCGGCAACACCTGCGGGCCCGCCGCCGATAATCGCCAAATCATACATCCCTGTATCTTACTTCATCTTCGGCCTGCGGAGAAACGACGGGACCGCGCCCCACTCGTCGTCCTCTTCGTCGGCAGGCTTCGGGGTTGCCTTTGTCTCCGCCGGTTTCTCCTCCTTTTCTTTTACGGTGGCGGTGGTGCTAAATATCTTACCCAACGGCGCTTCCTCCGTGTCCTTCTCGCGGAAGGCCCCAAAGAGCGGCGTGCCGCGCGGGGCGATACCCGCCGCGGGGAAGCCGGTCGCGATAACAGTCACGCGCACCTCGCCTTTTTTGAGCTTTTCGTCGCGCACCGCGCCGAAGATTATTTTGGCATTACTGTCCACCGACTCGGTTATTATTTTTGCCGCTTCGTGCACCTCGAGCATGCCGAGGTCATCCCCGCCGGCGATGGCAAAGAGCACTCCCTTGGCCCCGTTGATAGAGAGCTCGAGCAGGGGAGACGAGACCGCCGCCTTGGCCGCGGCCGCGGCGCGGTTTTCTCCCGAAGCGACCCCGATGCCCATCAGGGCGCTTCCGGCGTTTTCCATAACCGCGCGGATGTCGGCAAAGTCGACGTTGATGATGCCCGGGTTGGTGATGAGGTCGGAGATGCCCTCGACGGCTTGCTTGAGCACATCGTCGCACATAGCAAAGGCGTGTTTGAGCGTAGTGTCCTTGGCCACGGTGGCCAAGAGCCGGTCGTTGGGGATCACGATGAGCGCATCCACTTCTTTGCGGAGCTCCTCGAGGCCTATCTCGGCGATGCGCATGCGCTGGGCGCCTTCAAACGAAAATGGCTTGGTGACGACACCCACCGTGAGCGCTCCCATCTCTTTGGCAGTCCGTGCGACCACGGGTGCCGCGCCCGTGCCCGTCCCACCCCCCATGCCGCAGGCGACAAAGACCATGTCGCTGCCTTTCATCGCCTGTTGTACTTCCTCTTTAGTTTCTTCCGAAGCGCGTTTGCCGATTTCGGGGTTCATGCCCGCGCCCAAGCCGCGCGTAAGGTTTTTGCCGATGTGGATTTTTTTCTTGGCCTGCGAGTGATGCAAGTCCTGCGCGTCGGTGTTGATGGCGATAAAGTCCACGCCGCGTACCTTGGACTCTATCATGTGATTGACGGCATTTTTGCCCGAGCCGCCGACGCCGACGACGCGGATCCGTGCGAACGCTTCTACTTCGGGTTGTACTTGCGGCATGAGTAAGTTGGAATTGCGCTGATAAATGTTGCATCAGTGTACCTCTCTGTTTTTGCATGTGCAAGCAACCTGCAATCCCCAGCACTCTGCTCAAACGCTTAGGCACAAAAAAGCCCCAGTTAAGGGCTTTTTTGCTGCTTCGACAAAACTCTTGACGCCTTATCCTTTTGTATCCCGCTACGGCAAAAACTTTTTGAACCAGCGCCAGATGTTGGAAAAAAGGTCGGTGATGCTGTGGTGCTCGGCAACCTCGAGGTCATCGCCATTGTTGAACCCCCACAACGTCAGTCCGTATGCGACCGCCCACGATGCATCGCGCAACTGCATCTTTTGCGAGGCATCGATGACCGCGGTGCGGCTCGGCAGGCGCAGTACCGCCTTGGCCAAGTCGGCCGCTGTTTGTATCGAGGAGCCGCCGCCGGTCAAAATCACACCCGCGGGCAGGAGTTCGTCTTTGCCGATTTTGCGCAGGTGCGCTTCGACCAGTTTAAACATATCGCTGACACGGCGCGCGATGATGTCGTCGATTTTGCGTTTGGGGTACGGGGCGCCTAATACCGCGCCTTGCTTAAGCTGCTCGGCCTCCTCCGGAGAAATGCGAAGCCCCAGTGCCAGGTCGTTGGTGATGTCGGAGGCGCCGACGGGGAAGACTTTTATAGAAATCGGTACGCTGTCCTCGAAGACGATGATGGAGAGGGTTTCGGCACCGATGTTGGCTAGGACGCACCCGACACGCTTTTGCATTTTGGAGAGCGCCACAAACGAGGCCGCCAAGGGCGAGGCAACGACATCCTCAACCTCAAAACCCGCATCCTCGACGGCGGTCTTTAGGTCCACCACGTGCCGCTCAAGGCAGGTGATAAAGAGCGTCTCGACCGAAAGCCGGTTGCCCTTCATCCGGGCGGGGTTCTTGCCCAGCACGCGTACCCCATCTACCGAGTAGCGCAAGGGGATAGGGTGGATGATGATGCGGTTTTGTTTGGCCGCCGCCGGTAAAGCGTCCTCGCTGGCTTTGGCCGCCCGCGGGATGTCGCGCTCGGTCACGACCGAGTCGCCGCGCTCGACCACCACCTCGCCACGGGCAAACGCCTCTTCTATACCGATGCCGCCTACACCGAGGTACACGCGCTTGACCCGCACGCGGGCGGCCTTGCTGGCCTGGGCGACTGCCGCCGCGACCGAGCGGGTGACTTCTGGAATGGAGACGATATAGCCCTGCCGCAGGCCCCGCGACTCGGCGTAGCCGGTGCCCAATATCCGCGGCGGAAGGCGCGGGTCGCCCGAGTCTTCGGCAATAACCACCTTGACGTGGTGGGTGCCGATATCTATGCCGGTTACATGATTAGCCATTTCGCGAAAAGCCGAACCGTTTTAGCAAACGGTCCTCTTCGCGTTCCATTGTAGCACCATGTCGCAGGCCTTTGAGATGTAAAGTGGCGTGGATAAACAAAAAGCCGACCGAGTAGGGTTTTGCGGCCGCTTTGCAGATGAGAATCTCGCCCGAGGTTTTTGAGAGGGGGAAGGCGAGTACGTTTGAAACCTTAACCGTCGACACCTTTTTATATTTCATCGCCTTGCGCATCTGCGGCACAGACAAAAAGGCCACGGACAAGTCGTACCGTGCGCCTAAGACTGCATCTTTAATTTTTTTCTGCTTCTGGGGGCCCATTATTAGCGGCGGAACTTGCCGCGGACAGGCTTCTCGAGCATCTTGCCGAGCTTGATGAGCTCTGCCACCTCGTCGCGTCGCGCGATGCGCTTGAGCGCGCCCTTGCGCTGTACGGCCTTGGACTTTGAGCGCGTGTAGTAGCGGCCTTTGCGGGTGCCCTGGATAAGCCCCGTCCCTTGGACGCGCTTAGAAAACCGGCGGATCAGGTTGATAGCCGACTCGCCCTCGTTTTTGGTCACCTCTGCGTTGTTTGCCATTGCGCTGACGATACTACCAGAAATGCTCTGCTAGCGCAAGGATTTGAGGAAGCGGGGGAGCTCGGCGAGCCCCACGATTTGTTGCGAGGAGTTGTCCATCGCACGCACCAGGATAGTGCGGTCGAGCGCCTCGCGTTGACCCATAATCAAAAGGTGCGACACGCCCGCGGCGCGCGCGGCCGAAAGTTGAGGGGTCAATTTAGAAGAGTCGAACGACTGCAGTATGGGGACCTGCGCTGCACGCAGCAAGTCGACCACGGCAAGGCCCTCGAGTTTGGCCCGCAGGCCCAGCTGGATAAAGTACACCGACGGGACCCCGGCCGGTGCGGCCAGTCTAAAGCTGTCCGCGCCCAGGCCTTTTTTGCGAAAGAAGATGCTCGCCGATACGCCGGCCATCAGCTTGCCGGCCGCAGCCATCGGGCGGGCCGAGAGCTTGCGCAGGTGGTCGTCGAAGCGCCCTCCGAGGCTCCCCAACACCGTGGCGTCCTCTTGTGCGAGATCAAACGCAAACAGCATCCGCGGCTCGCGAGCGTCGAGCATCAGCAGGTCGTCAAACTCGTAGGGCAGGGAAAGCTTTTCGAGATGCTCGAGCACCTCGCGGAAGTGCAGGCGGCTCTTTTCTGAAAGGAAGTTCATCGTCCGCGGGCCGCCAGAAACCACGCTGCGGCACAGCTCGTCTTGGCAGGCATAGGGTCCCATCATGTTTTTACTCAAGTTGTCGCGGCACTCGTCGTGCAGCTGCGAGGCATGCTTGCGCAGGTACAGCGACACCTCGCGCTCAAACCGCAACTTGCTGTCTTTGTCGCCGAGCGCGTTGAGCCGCACCCGCGCGACCGGCGAGCCCCACTCGTTCATGATGGTGGCTATCGTTTTGAGCAATACCACCTCGGCCAGACTTTCGTCCACCCCCACAATATGGAGCCCAAACTCGCCTATCTCGCGCGCGGGGATTGCGCTTGCTTGCATAGACAAGCCTGCCTTGCCGACCGGCAGGTGCGCGGGAGTGCCGCTTGCCCAATAGACAAGCACCGGCTCATCGGGCCGCGCGGTTACCGACTGCACGCATACACTCGAGGCCACTGCAAAGGAGTGGGTACGGGACGAGGGCCCGGGGACCTTGCGCTCTATCTCGCGCAAGGGACGGAACCCATAAAAGGATGCCACATCGGCCGCGTGCTTGAGGAACGAGGCGGGGGCAGCGCGTTCGGGGGACGGCATATTATTGTTGTGCGGGGATGGAGCCGGGGAGGAGGTGCAGTTCGGAGAAGGGCAGCAGGCGCAAGAAGGCACGTCCGACGATATTTTGACGCGGCAAGGGCCCCCAGACACGGCTGTCGGAGCTCTCGGGCCGGTTGTCGCCCAGCACAAAGTACTGCTCGGCAGCCAGTACGTAGTCTTTGGTACTGCCGTTGCCATGGTTGACGACGTACGACTCGTCGAGCACAACCTGCGAGCCGTCGGCATGGGTCACCGATATGCCGCTGCCGTTGATAGAAACTGTTTCGCCCGGAAGGCCGATGATGCGCTTGATATAAAACTCGCTTGGGTTGCGCGGCGGGCGGAATATGATCACGTCACCGCGTGCGGGGGGCGAGAGCCGGTACGAAAGCTCATCGACAATGAGGTATTGGCCGTTATGGAAGGTCGGCTCCATCGATGCCCCCGAGACAATAAAGGGTTGCGCAATGAAAAGGCGTACCGGAAAGACTATCGCAGCGGCGATAAGAACGAATTTGAGGAGTTCGGTGAAAAAATTCTCACTCTTCTCCTGCGGCATGAGACGTATTGTATGCTCGTTTGCACGCAACGCAAGTCCTTTGTACACTACACCACATGAATTGGATCATCGTCGGGCTCGGCAACCCGGATAAAGAGTATGAAGGAACACGCCACAACGTAGGCAAAGATTTTGTCGAGGTGCTTAAAGACAAACTACCTAAAAAAGCAAAGGTCGCCGAGCTCAATGTATATATGAACAGCTCCGGCGGGCCTATTAAGAAGCTCGTCTCGAGCAAAAAGGCCGCCGAGCAGCTGGTGGTGGTGCACGACGAGCTCGATATGCCGCTCGGGCGCGTCAAAATATCCTTCGGCAGCAGCGCCGGCGGGCACAACGGGGTCAAAAGTATAGAAAAGGCGCTCAAGACGCGCGACTATGTGCGCGTGCGGGTGGGAATCAGCCCTTCGACCCCCTCCGGCAAGCTCAAACGCCCTGATGCCGAAAAGATTACCGATTTTGTGCTGGGCAAATTTAAACCCGCCGAACAAGAAAAACTAAAAAAAGCACGCAAAGTGGTAGCCGAGGCGCTCGAGCTCATCGTGACCGAAGGCCGCGAGACCGCTCAAACCCAAATAAACTCCCTCTAAGGAATTTATTTTTTGTCTCCGGCGTAGGCCAGCGCCATGCGCATTTCTTTTGGGTCAAAGAGAGAAATGGTGAAGGGGTAGCGCTTGCCCAACTCGAGGTTCGCTCTGAGCTTCTCCTCGCTGCCGAACTCCGAGACGTGTACCAGCCCCGCGATGCCTTCCTCGATGCTGGCGAGCGCGCCGTGCTTGTTAAATTTGATGACGACGCCCTCGACTTTGTCGCCTTTGTTGTACTTGTTCGAGGCCACTTGCCAGGGGTTTTCTTTAAGTGCTTTGACCGAGAGAGAAACCTTGCCGTCTTTGATATCGATTATTTTTACCTTGGTGCGGTCGCCGACTTTAAAGAAGTGGCGCGGGTCATCCACAAGGCCCCAGTCGATTTCTGAAATGTGGACCAAGCCCTCGAGACCCTCCTCCAGTTTGACGAAGACGCCGAAGTCCACCATGCCGGTGACGTCGCCCTCGACGATGTCGCCGACGCTGTAGCTGGCAATCAGCTCGCGCTTTTCTTTATCATCGAGACCTTTTTCCGAGAAGATTAGCTTGCCCTCTTTCGGCTGTGCGCCGATCATCGACAGGGTGAGTTTGGTACCCACCAGCTTGCGGAGCTCTTCGAGGATTTTGTCCTTGTCGCCGTCGTTGACGCGGGGGTAGTGCTCGGCCTTGAGTTGGGATGCCGGGAGAAAGCCCATCAAGCCCTGCCAGTCGATGATGAGCCCACCCTTGTTGGCCTCTTTGACCACGAGCTCAAACTGGAGTTTGTTTTTGACCGCCTCTTCGGCCTCGGCCCACAGTACGGCCTGGCGCGCCTCTTTGAGCGAAAGCTCGATGTAGCCGTCGCGGGTGACGGTCGCGATGACCTTGGCGGCGATAACATCGCCCACGTTGGTGCGCTTAATGACCTCGCGCGCGTTCATGTACTCGCGTCCGTATATGACCCCCGTGCCAAAGGGCGGGAGGTCGATGTAGAGCCGTGCGCGGTCCAAAGCGATGACCGTACCCTCGATAATGTCGCCCTCCTTCGGCGGCTCTTGCGAGCGCAAAAGGAGCCCCGACATCAACGTCTCGGGCACACTCTCTACTATGAGGTCTTTGGTTTCCATATATTAGGTTGTTGGTCGGGTCCTCCGAAGAGATTAATCCCGAGCCGTTAATAAAGAGGCACTCCCTTTATTGCTAGCCAATATATAGCAAACCCCCGCCGCATGCAAGCATGGGCGGGGGTGACGTTTGGCGGGTGACCGCCAAGGCGAGGTTTCTGTCTGATCAAAGGGACACTTGTGGGCGAATGGCCAGGAGGCCGTGGTCGCGGCTTGTGGAAGCCGGACGCGATGCCAGAAAGTGTTCCCCCGATAAGAGAGAAACAAAGAAGAATGTCCCCCGCGCGTTAGCGGATGGGACCTGCACGAATGCGGGTAGCTTTCATACCCTTTCCTCCCTCGAGTAAACGGTAGTAAGAAAAGCAAACAAGAGCCTATCTGCAGGCACTCTACACCCTGCAAAAACACTGTCAACCTGAGCTGTGCACAGGTGTCAGAAGCCCCAAGAAAAGGCTGGATTTTACAGACGAAATTTGGTAGAATAGGGGTATGGTAATCAGCTATGCGGGGGGCGAATGCTTTAAGGTCAGCCAGGGCAATCTGACCATCGCCTTTAACCCGCCGGCCAAAGACTCCAAACTTGCGCAGGCCAAATTTGGCGCTGACATCGCGCTGGTGTCGCTCGACCACGCCGACTTCAACGGGTCGGCAAACGCGGCATTTGGTGAGCGACAACCGTTTGTGATAGAGGGCCCCGGCGAGTATGAAATCAAAGAGGTCGCGGTGCGCGGGTTTGGTGCACCCGCCGAGTACGCCGGCACAAAAACCATCAACACCATCTACAGCGTGGCGGTCGAGGGGATGAACCTTTGCTTTTTGGGCGCGCTTGCTTCGGCAGAGTTGCCGGCCGCGGCCAAGCAAGAGCTCGACGACATCGACATATTGTTTTTGCCGGTGGACACGCTGGGGCACGCGCCGGCGTACAAACTGGCCGTGGGGCTCGAGCCCAAAGTCATCATCCCCATGCACTACGACGCCGCGTCGCTCAAGGCGTTTCTTAAAGAAGCGGGTGCCGAGGGGACTAAACCGGAGGAAAAACTGACCATCAAGAAAAAAGATTTGGATGGCAAAGAGGCCGAGGTAGTAGTATTGTCTGCATAACATGCGCCGCTATATCCAACATATAAAAGACACCAAGGTCCCGCACGAGCGGCGCCAGCACGCGATGAAGATATCGGGGATACTCACCGCAGCGCTCTTTGCCGTGTGGGTGGGGACGCTCGGCGTGCGGCTGGCCTCTCAACCCGAGGCAACACTCACCGACAACTCGTTGAGCGCCGCAGCTGCGAACGCGCAAGTGCAAAACGGCCCGCATCTGGAGGTCTCGACCACGAGTGTATACTCGCAATAAGTTTGTATGGCTGACAAAGATAAAAACAAAGGCGTACCCGATGTGCCTGAAGAGCAAGACAGCAGCGAGCACACCGGCATAGTTTTGCGCAATATCTCGACCGAGATGCGCGAGGCGTATTTGGACTACGCGATGTCGGTGATCACGAGCCGCGCCTTGCCCGACGTGCGCGACGGGCTCAAGCCCGTGCACCGCCGGATACTGTACGCCATGCACCGGATGGGGCTCACGTCGGGGGCCCGGTTCCGCAAGTCGGCTACCGTGGTCGGCGAGGTGTTGGGCAAGTACCACCCGCACGGCGACGCATCGGTGTATGACGCAATGGTCAAGATGGCGCAGGACTTTTCGATGCGCTACCCGTTGATTGTCGGGCAGGGGAACTTTGGGTCTATCGACGGCGACTCGGCCGCCGCGATGCGCTACACCGAGGCCAAAATGTCCCGGCTCTCCGACGCGCTCTTGGGCGATTTGGAAAAAGAGACGGTAGAGTGGCGCCCCAACTACGACGGCACACAAAAAGAGCCCGAGGTCCTGCCCGCGGCGGTGCCCAATATTTTGCTCAACGGCACGCTCGGTATCGCGGTCGGCATGGCCACGTCTATCCCGCCGCACAACCTCGGCGAGCTCTCGAACGCACTCTCGCACCTTATTGAGCACCCCGAGGCAACCGTCGAGGAGCTGATGCAGTTTGTGACGGGGCCGGACTTCCCGCTCGGCGCAGTCGCGTTTGATAAAAAAGATCTCCTGCATGCGTACTCGACCGGCCGCGGCGGGGTCGTGGTGCGCGGCGTGGCCGACATTGTAGAAGGCAAGAAGGGCGACTACCAGATCATCATCACGTCTATCCCATATCGCGTAAACAAATCCGACCTCATTGTCCGCATCGCCGACCTGGTGCGCGACAAAAAAATAGAAGGTATCCGCGGCCTGCGCGACGAGTCGGCCAAGGACATCCGCATCGCGGTCGACCTCAAGCAGGGTGCCCACCCGCAAAAGGTGCTCAACTATTTGTACAAACACACCGCGCTCGAGGACACCTTCCACTTCAACATGGTGGTGCTGGTCGACGGCGTGCCGCAGACGCTCTCGCTCAAAGGCATACTCGAGGAGTTTATCAAGCACCGCCGCGAGGTGGTGCGCCGCCGCACACAGTTTGACCTGACCCGCGCGCAGGAGCGCGAGCATATTTTGCTCGGGCTCAAAATGGCGCTCGACCATATCGACGAGGTCATCAAGACCATCCGCGCGTCCAAGGACGTCGCCGAGGCCGAGGCCAACCTCATCAAAAAGTTTAAATTCTCGGTCCTGCAGGCCAAGGCTATTTTGGAGATGCGCCTCTCAAGGCTCGCCAACCTCGAGCGCAAAAAGGTAGAGGACGAGCTCGCCGAGGTGCAGGCCATAATCGAGGAGCTCTCGACGCTTTTGAAGTCGGACAAAAAGATGCTCGGCGTTATCAAGCAAGAAATCATCGACTTGGCCAAAAAGTTTGCCGACGAGCGTGAGACCAAAATCATGAAAGGCCCCGCGGGCGTCATCAACGTCGAGGACTTGGTGCCCGACGAAGAGCAGGTGCTGGTGTTGACCGCCGGTGGGTATGTAAAACGTACCAACCCCGAGGAGTTTCGCCGGCAGAAGCGCGGCGGGGTAGGGGTCATCGACCTCGACACCAAAGAAGAGGATTTTGTGACGACCTTCCTCACCACCTCGACACACTCGGACTTGCTGTACTTTACCGATGTGGGCAAGGCCTATCAGCTCAAGTTTTATGAAATCCCCGAGGGCAAACGCTCGACCAAGGGCAAGGCGATTGTAAACTTCCTTTCGTTGACTGCCGAAGAGAAGGTCACTTCGGTCCTGCCTATGCGCAAGAATCAAAAAGAGGGCGAGAAGTTTTTGTACATGGTCACCAAGCAGGGCGTGGCCAAAAAAGTGGATGCGACGGCCTTCCACGACGTGCGGCGCTCGGGGCTGATTGCGCAAAAATTAAACAAGGGCGACCAGCTGATCGCGGCACTGTTGGTAGAGAAGGGCGATGAGATATTCCTCTCGACCAGCAAGGGCCAATCGATACGCTTTAAAGAGTCGGACATCCGCGCGATGGGCCGCGCCGCCGGGGGCGTGCGCGGGATGAAGCTCGGTGCGGGCGACTTTATTGTCGGGGCCGATGTCGTGCCCAAGGGTGCCAAGGACCTCGAGGTCTTGGTGGTGTCGCGCAACGGCTACGGCAAGACAACCTCGGTCGACGAGTACAAGACCCAAAAACGCGGCGGCAGCGGCATCAAGACGATGAACATGACGCCCAAGACCGGGCCGGTCATTGCCGCGCGCATCATCTCGAAGTCTGAAGGCAGTGAGGAGAACGAAACCATAGTCATCTCCAAAAAAGGCCAAGTAATTAGAACGGGCCTCTCCGAAATCCCGTCCCTCTCCCGTTCTACCCAAGGTGTCCGTGTCATGAAACTCCGCGAAGGCGACGCCATCGCGTCTTTTGTTTGTTTGTAAGGATGAAAAAACCGATAATTATATTGATAGAGGGGCCGATGGGGTCGGGCAAGTCGACTATCGGTGCGCTGATACACAAGAAGTTAAAGCGCACAGCACTTTTGAGCACCGACCGGGTTAAGCGTTTCGTCTCCGACTTTAAACGCGGGCAACGGGACAACAAAATTGCCGCCAAAATAATCTTTGTGATGGCGGAGCAATATCTTAAGTTGGGCATTAGCCTTGTGGTAGCGCAAGCTTTTTGGAAGAAAGCATATATACAGCCATACAAGGCTCTGGCCAAAAA
>SICK01000026.1 GCA_009691465.1 Candidatus Kaiserbacteria bacterium
TGTAGCGGGCATACTGGTCGCCTGGGGTTACACCGCATGGCGCGCTCCGGCCAGCGCTACCACCGCAACGACTACGACGCAGACCGGTTCGAACACCACTACCACCGGGAGCAACACTACTGGTACTACCGATACGTCGGGGTTGGCTATCGGGTCCGACCCGTCGTTTACTATCCAGAGCCCGCAGGCGCCGGGCACGTCGGTCGCGATAGACAAAGTGATGGTGTCGGCTCCGACCTGGGTGGTCATCTACGAAAATAAAGACGGCAAGCCGGGCAACGCATTGGGCGCGGGACTCTTCTTCCCCGAGGTTCAGCGCGGGACCGTAGAGCTCCTGCGCGCGACGGTCTCCGGCAAGAGCTACTTGGCAGTCAAACAAGTGGACGACGGCGACCGCAAGTTCTCTCTGCATGGTGACCAGTTTCTATCCGAGAACGGCGAGGTTATGTGGGTAACCTTCGAGGTCAAATAATCTCTCCTGTACAATAGGGGCATGGCCGGAATGGAAAATGAGTTCATCGTGCGCTTGGTGGCCGCGGCTGTGCTCGGGAGTTTGCTCGGGCTCGAGCGTTCGCTCTCCGGCAAACATGCGGGGATGCGCACCTACGCGTTGGTGAGCCTCGGCTCATGCCTTTTTGTGGTCATCGGTATTCTCTCGAGCTTTCAGTTGAGCATGTTTGCCGGTCTCAACCCGGTGGGGATAGCGAGCTCGGTGGTCATCGGCATCGGCTTTATCGGCGCGGGGCTCTCGGCCCTGCGTGGCGAGCACCCCGAACTGACCACCGCCTCGGGTATCTGGCTGGCGGCCGGCGTGGGTATGGCGGCGGGGTTCGGATTTTACACCACAGCGGTAACCGCGACCATCCTGGGCTTTGTGGTCTTTTGGGTCTTCGCCAAATTTGAACACCATATGAGCGTGCGCTACGGGATAAAACACGAAGGATAGGTTAGAATGGCTGGGTGTCGCAATTCTATAAACCCAACCGCAAGCCGGACTGGAACTACGGCGGGCCCAAATGGCGCCTCTCGCGCAGCAAAATCGCGCTCTTTTTGGAGTGCGCGCGCTGTTTTTATATAGACAACAAGCTCGGGGTGGCCCGGCCGCCGGGGTTTCCGTTTAATCTCAACTCGGCGGTCGACTTTTTGCTCAAAAAAGAGTTCGACATACACCGCGCCGACGGTACACCGCACCCTATCACCACCGCCTACGGCGTCGACGCTATCCCGTTTAAACATCCCGACATAGACGTGTGGCGCGAGAACTTCAAAGGCATCGAGTACAAGCACGCCGCGACGGGCTTTACTGTTGCGGGCGCGGTAGACGACGTCTGGGTCAACCCAAAAGGAGAACTCATCGTGGTGGACTACAAGTCGACCAGCAAGGATGCCAAGATAGAGTCGCTCGACGAAGCGTGGCACGACGGCTACAAGCGGCAGATGGAAATATACCAATGGCTCCTCCGGCAAAAGGGCTTCGCAGTATCCGACACGGGCTACTGGGTATACGCCAACGCCTCCAAAGACAAAGCGGCCTTCGACGCCAAGCTTGAGTTTGAGGTGACGCTCATTGCATACCAAGGCTCGACCGACTGGGTCGAGGGGACGTTGTCGGCTCTAAAGAAGTGTGCTGATAGCGACGCCTTGCCCACAGCCAATGAGGATTGTGACTACTGCCGCTACCGCAAATCGACACAAGAGGTATTATCTGGGTATGAAAAAGGCAAGACACAACCGCTTTTCTAGCCGCGTCTACCGGGTGGTCTCCAAGATCCCGCGGGGCAAGACTATGACCTACAAACAAGTGGCGGCGCGTGCGGGCAACCCGCGGGCGGCGCGCGCCGTAGGGACGCTGATGGCGCACAACTACGACGAGACCATTCCGTGCCACCGGGTGATACGCAGCGACGGCAAAGTGGGCGACTACAATCGCGGCGGCCCGTCGCGCAAAATAGAACTATTGCTGGAAGAAGCCTACCGCCGCTAATTATGCGCCAAGACACGCTACTTTTTTTGCTCAAAGACGACACGCAAGAAATATTGCTTGCGATGAAGAAGCGTGGCTTTGGTGTGGGCAAGCTCAACGGGGTCGGCGGCAAGGTTGCCCCCGGCGAGTCTATCGAAGCCGCGGCCGTCCGCGAGGCGCGAGAAGAGATCGTGGTCGTAGTGCAAGAGTCGGACCTCCTCAAAGTCGGCGAACTTACCTTCCACTTTGCGGGCAAGCCGGACAGTGACATTAATGCGCACGTGTTTTTTACCCGAGTATGGAACGGCGAGCCCACCGAGTCGGAAGAGATGGCCCCCGAGTGGTTCGACCGCGCCGCTATTCCGTTTGAAAAAATGTGGGTCGATGATAAGTACTGGCTGCCCTTGGTGTTGCGGGGCGAGTATGTGACCGCCGACTTCCTTTTTAATCATGAGGGTTCGGCGCTGCTTAAATATACGATCGAAGGCGCGCCGCTGTAGTTTTTGTATACTGGTGGGATGGACGTCAAGATAGACCCGAGCTGGAAAAACATTTTGGAGGATGAGTTCGGGAAGGAGTATTTTAAATCGCTTTCGGAATTTGTACGGGCCGAGTACAAGAGCGGCATCATTTATCCGCCGCCCAAGAATATCTTTCGGGCGTTCGATCTTACGCCGTTCGACCAAGTCAAAGTGGTGATACTGGGTCAAGACCCGTACCACGGCCCGGGCCAGGCAAACGGCCTGTGTTTTGCGGTGGGGGATGGGGTGCGTCTGCCGCCCTCACTCCAAAATATTTATAAAGAACTTTCTGCGGATACGGGCGTGCCCTTCGAAGCCTTGGCGAAGAAGGGGGACTTGGAGCGCTGGGCCAAGCAGGGTGTCCTGCTGCTCAATGCGACACTCACGGTCCGTGCGCGCACTGCCGGGTCGCATCAAAACAAAGGCTGGGAGGAGTTTACCGATGCGGCAATAAAAGCACTCTCCGAGCAACGCGAGCATCTGGTGTTTATACTCTGGGGCAACTACGCCCGCTCCAAAGGAGCCCACATCGACCGCACCAAGCATTGTGTTATTGAATCTCCGCACCCCTCGCCCTTCTCCGCCTACAACGGCTTCTTCGGCTCCAAGCCTTTCTCCAAAACTAACGCCTATCTCAAAGAGCAGGGGATAGATCCGATCGATTGGCTATAGATATGTTATTCTTTAATTCGTACGAATAAGGGAATAAGTATGAATACACTAAAAGATACGGAGCAGCAGCTGAAGGCGCTTGCCAACAAGCGCCGGCTCACGATCCTAAAATATCTAAATGCAAAAGGCCCAGCTTCTGTCGGGTCTGTCGCCGATGAAATAAAACTGTCGTTCAAATCAACCTCCAATCATCTCCTGATTCTTGCCAAAGCAGACCTATTGGAGCGGGAACAGACCAGTACAACGGTTCTCTACCGTCTGGTCCGACCAACGTCTCCGGTAATGAAGACAGTTCTTACTATTCTCTAATTCGTACGAATAAAGGAATATAAGTTCTAATTACCAGATTTTGACTTGAGTAGAAGGGGAGCGGTAGAGGGTGTCTCCCTTTTTGAGATTGAAGGCTTTGTAGAAGGGCTCGTAGTTGGAGAGCGGACCGTTGATGCGCCAGGTGGCGTTGGCGTGCGGGTCGGTCAGGGCCGCAAGCTTTTTAAACTCCGGTCGCGCGGCCTCCCGCTCCATCTGGGCAAAGCCTAAGAAGAAACGCTCTTCGGGCGAGAGCCCTTCTATATTTTTGCGGCCGTGTTTGGCGAGATACTTTTGGTATGCCTCGTAGGCGATAATCAGACCGCCAAGGTCGGCGATGTTTTCGCCGAGGGTGAGTGTGCCGTTGATATATATCCCCGGCTCTACCTCTTGCCCGTTTGTTTGTTTGACCAATACTTGCGCCTTTTTGTCGAATCGCTTGCGGTCGGCGGGGGTCCACCAGCTTTTAAGGTTACCCTTGCCGTCGAACTTGGAGCCTTGGTCGTCAAAGCCGTGGGTAATCTCATGACCGATGACCGAGCCGATACCGCCGTAGTTGACCGCCATGTCGGCGCGCGGGTCAAAGAAGGGCCATTGGAGTATCGCAGCGGGGAAGACTATCTCGTTTAAGTTGGGGGAAAAGTAGGCGTTGACCGTCTGCGGATACATAAACCACTCGCCGCGGTCCACCGGGCCGCGCAATTTTTTCATCGCGCGCGTATGTTCGAATTGCCCCGCGCGCAGCAGGTTGCCAAAGTGGTCGTCGCGCTTGACCAGCAGGCCCCGGTAGCCCTTCCACGCAGACGGATACCCGATTTTGCGGCGCATCAGCTTGAGTTTGGCGAGCGCTTTCTTTTTGGTCGCCGAGGACATCCAGTCGAGATTTTGTATACGCTTTTTATAGACGGCAAAGAGGTCGCTCACCAAGGCGTCCATCGTGTGCTTTGAGCTGTCGGGGAAGTATTTTTGTATGTAGAGCTTGCCCAACGACTCTCCTACCAAGCCGGTCGCTGCGCCCAATGCACGACGCCAGGGGGCACGCAGCTTTTTGGTACCGGTCAGTGTCCGGCCGTAGAACTCAAAGTTGGCTTTGATAAATGGCTCCGACAGCGCCGAGGCGGAGCCGTTGATAAGATGCCACTCCATATAGACCTTCCACTCCTCGAGCGGGATGTGCTTGAGCAGTTTGGAGAGCGCGGTAAAGAACTTGGGCTGGCCGACGATGACTTGTCTGACCCGCGCATCGGTCGTTTCAAAATACAGCGGCCACGGCACGGCGGGCGCCGTGTGGGAAAGCTGGGCGACGGTCATTTTATGATAGGTCTTTTCCGGCTCGCGGGTATCCTCTTTGCTCATCGATGCTTTTGCCAGCAGCGTCTCTATTTTCATCACCACCTTTTGTGTACGAGTAATATCTTGTTTAGAAAACCGAGCAAGGGTGAGCAAGCGCTTGATATGTTTGAGAAAGGCGTCGCGTACGCGTTGCTGTTCGGGTCGCTGCAGCAGGTAGTAGTCGCGCTCGGGGAGCGAAAGGCCGCTCTGCCACAGCGTCAGGATGTAGCGCGAGCTGTCCTTGTTATCCTGGTCGACAAAGGCGGCCCACAACGAGGGGATACCGCGGGAGTGGAACCCTGCAACCACCGCCAGCAACTCCTCGAGCGAGGTTATACCGCGTACGCGTTCAAGTAGCGGCTCAATAGGACGTATCCCCAGCTTGTTTCGGGCATGCAGGTCTGCGGCCGCTTGGTAGGCATCGGTGACTAGCTGCTGGTCGCTACCGGCCTTGTAAGACTTCTTCTTGGTCAGCGCCTGCATCAAGTTGCGCAACTGCTCTTCGGTGTTGTAGCGCAGGATAGTAAAGCTCCCCCAGCGCGATTCGTCGGCGGGGATGTTTGTTTTTTTGAGCCACCCACCGTTGGCGTATGTGTAAAAATCATCCTGCGGCCGGACGCTCTGGTCGATGCTTTTTATATCGAATCCCCAGTAGTTTTTATTCTGTTTTTGCATATACCCGGCTATAGTAGCATATTTTTGTTGACAAGTGCGTTTTACTGTAATATTGTTTGATGAGGAGAGTACCTTGATACTTCACACTCCCTCAACCAACAGGAGCATCCCATGCCCCAGAAATGGAGCCGAGAGATCGTGGTTCGCCACATTTTGAAGCGACGTCGGGGCGGCGAGAAGCTCAGCTCCGATTACATCCAAAAGAATTGCAGCCCACTCTACAACGCAGCCTGCATTTACTGCGGAAGTTGGCGTAAAGCCATCGAAGCAGCGGGTCTCAGTTATGATGATGTGCGTGTTCTTCAACGCGTCTGTCCTGTGTGGAGCGAAGAGAAAATCATCGCAACCATAAAGCGCAGAAATCGTCTAAAACAACCGCTAAACTCAAACCACATCCAAAAAAAAGAGCAGCGTCTCTACGGGGCCGCTATCAAGTACTTTGGTGGGTGGATGCAAGCAATTGTGGCAACTGGGCTCGACTACTCAAAACTGCGCAAAAAAGATCCGATGCGGTCGTGGTCAAAAGCTGCGATTGTGGCGGAGGTACTTCGTAGAGTCGAACAGGGTATGTCGATCCGCGGTGGAGACGTCTATCTCGAAGACGAAGGTCTTTACCACGCCGCCAAACGCCACTTTGGCGATGGTGGTTGGGCAAAGGCACGAGTCCTCGCGGGTTTTGACCCAATAGACCCTCGTCCTTTCAAGATTTGGAATAAACAGACTGTCCGTGAGGAAATCTTGCAACTCCACGAAAGTGGAGTGGCGCTCAACACGGGCTCACTCCAGAGAAGTTCGTACGGATATATCCTCGGTGCCGGCCGTGTTGTGTTCGGTAACTGGGCAAAGGCAATACGGGC
>SICK01000027.1 GCA_009691465.1 Candidatus Kaiserbacteria bacterium
GATCGAGGAAGCACGGACCGTAAAAGCTTTTTTAATTTCCATGCGCGTGTATAAACGTTAATATCCGCTCTGCGCGATGCTGCCACGTATGTGCACGTGCCTCTGCCAGAGCGCGCGCGGTGTCGGCATGTTGTGCCTGTGCAATAGCCGCGCACAGCGAGCCGGCATTGTCGGGCTCATACCACGTGACCGCGTCTGTGGGGATAAAACTTTGCAGTGCAGGAGTGGCCGCAGCAACCACGGGCCGGCGAGCGGCAAAGTATTCGTACACTTTCATCGGCGTGGTGTAGCGGCTCGAACTTTCGTTCCTGGTCGAGCCCAACACCAACAATACGTCAGCGGCTGCAAGCCACAGCGGGACATCCTGCGGCGCACATTCCCCAAAAAATTGTAACCGCTCCGCGCTCGCCCCCGTCACGCGCTCAAACTCCCCCTGCGTCCCGCCGACAACCGCAATCGGGAGCGGCGAGATGCGGGAGGCTTCGGATAAAATGCCGAGCTCCTTCCACCCGTAAAAACGACCGGCGTACAGTGCAAAGGGAGCGTCTGCGGGCAAGCCAAGTTTTTCTCTCGCTGCTTCTTTCGACACAATCGTCTCGAGCACCGACGCATCCACGCCGTTTGGCTCGACCTGTAGCCGGTCGCTTTTGGTACCGAATGTTTTGGCAATACTATCCGCAATCAGCGTATTGGTAGCGATGATACGCGCCCGCCGGAAGAAGAATCGCGTAAGTAGCGTTGAAGGTTTCGGCCCATGCATCTCAACAAAGGGCCGTGGTAAAAACAGCGCGAGCGGTACAAAGGAAAACGTATCCATGTCGACCGAGTACGCGACAAACCGCTCACCGCGCAGACGCTTGACCCCCAGATACAGAACATATCCCAGCATAAACACCAACGAGGAGAGCAGAAATCCGACGCGCCCGCGGCGATACAGACTGCCAAGTGCGGGGAGATACAGCAGTGGTACCCCGGTGCGCAGACCGTAGTACTCGCGCAGAGCGCCTGGGGTAGCGCGGCGCGGGACCACGAGCGTCACGTCGACCCCCGCCTCGACAAACGCCTCGCACATTTTTGCTATCTGTATAGCGTAGGCCTTTTCAGCCGGCATCCGGGCGTTGGCGATGTAATACAGCTTCATGGCAGTTGATATAACTCAAACCGGTCGTCCTGGTATACACGCACGCCTCCCAATACTTCAGGGTGGTACGCGGTGTCGAGCACCTTGTCTTTGAGCACGTACGCCACGTGGTACTTCTGCAGATACATTTTGATGTTTGGCTGTATGTCGTTTTTGAATCGTGCGGCGAGGTCCGCAAAATACTTCTCTCCCAACAACCCCACGGGCGTCGGCACCTCTCCACAGTCATGACCCCGGTCCCAAAAGAAGAATATCCGGCAGAGCTTTACGCCGCGCTCGATGGTCTTGGGTAAATGGTATGCGTTCGCACGTCCGACGAACATGTTCATATCCCGCTTAAGGTCCTCGGTCGTCGGCACATCGAAGTAGCTTGAAACGAGGTACCGTTCATATATCTCATCAGTCGGCAGCAGCATAAATTGTGCCGGCTCCTCGTACAAGACATAGTGCTTGGTGAGCACCGGCACATGCACCGTCGAGAAGTCATGCGGGTTCCCCCACACGACCACCGGTTGTGCTTCGTGCGCATCGAGCCAAGAGAGGGGGGCTTGGTAGAGCTGTTGTTCTTTCCATATTGCAACACTTTCCCCCGGATACAAAAACGGATGCGTGTGGACATAGGCAAAATATATGTTGGCGCCCACAAGACAGGCGAGTAGTATCCCAACCAGCGTGCGCAGAGCCTTGGGTATCTGTGTGCGGTAATGGTAGAGCGCATACGCGCCGAGCAGTGTCCCCAACGGCAACCACACGATAATAAAAAAGCGCATATGGTCCCCTATCTCGAGTAGCTGTCCGGTGAGTGCGTTGCTGCCTTGCATGATCCAAAGCCCGAGGCCCGTCACGCACACAAAAAGCGCAACGACGCCGAAGGTGCGCTCGCGCCGCAGAGCCGGCAAGCGCCAATACAACAGGAGCATGCAAAACACCGCGAGCCCGGCCCACGCGCCCGAGTAGACAGTCTCGGCCACCGGCAGGTGCGTGTTGACCAACCCAAAGCGCGTCATACTCTCCCAAAAATACGGCTGATGCGTCATCCACAAGTTGTAGAGGAAGGGCGGCGCGCCGAGTACCCCACCGAGCGCGGACGAAAGGAGCGTCCGGCGCAGCAGGACCCACCGCCGCGTGCAAAGGGCATAGAGCGCGAGGAGCCCGAGTGTCACCACCACCGTCTGCCACAAAAATCCGTAGATATAGAAGGAGGCCCCCGCCGCAACGCCCAACCACACCACCTCACGCTTCCCTTCTGGCTGTTTTAGAAATCTGACCAGCGCGATGTAAAAGAGCAGTAGGAAGGGAAACACTTCCTGCCGCACGCTGATGCGATACACCTGGCTATACGACTGCAAGTAGGCAAACAGCGCACCCGCAGCAGAGAGGAGCGCGGGCAGAGCAAACTCGCGCAACAGACGGTAGTACAGTGCGGCAAACACGACACTCCAGAGCATGAAGTTGAGCAACAGTGCGAGGATAAGCGGGATACCAACAAGGAGCGGTAGGGCCGCCAAAATATTTGAGCCAAAGAAAATAAGCGGTGCCTCGCTGCGATGTTCGAGAAGGTACGGGTTGCCGAAAAAGATATTGCCCGTCCCCGTCTCGGTAACGTGCGAGTAGTAGATATACTCGTCCATATACGCCTGTGGGACGCCACTCCAGGCATCACCGAGCGCAAAGAAAGCCTCGGCGGTCGGCAACAAGCTCGCCAGCAACACGATACCCACGAGCAGGGCGAAGGGGTGTTTGATTACAACACGCATGCTGCAAAAGTGTACACCCTTGCACGCCGGTAGTACAATGGCCACACCAACATGGTGCTCCCGCCGGCAATCAAAAAACTCCTGGATATGCGCGTGGTGCGCGTCGCGGCCGCGGGCGGCGCGGGCGTTATCGCACAGACTATTGTTTTCGAGACGCTCGGCATCTGGCTCGGGTGGGTGCGGCCCTCGACCGCAGTCCTCATCGGCGCCGAGTTGGGCATCATCATCAACTTTACGTTGAGCAACCGGTTTGCCTTTGGCGACCGCCGACACACCTCCTTGTGGGGTCGGTTAGTGCGCTTTCATATCGTCGTGGCCGGAGCACTCGTCATCCAGTGGCTGTGTGTGTACCTGACCGAAACCACGACGCAGGACTGGTTGCTGATACACGCCGCATACGCCGCGGGGCTTATCATTAGTTTTTTCTACAATTACACCGGCTACCGTTTGTGGGTGTGGCGGCACACTCCAACACTATGACTCCGGAGCAATTTTACAACCTGCTCAAAGAGCATGCACGGCCCGAGTATCTCGAAAAAATTAATGCCGCGCGAGCGGGGCTGAAAGGCCGCACGGAACCTCTGGTGCTTGATGGCGAAAATACTTTTGAGTTCCTCTATACCTCCTGGGCGGCATGGTGCGAGGGGGTGGTAGTAGTGCCGCTCGACACGCGGCGCGACACGCAGGAGATGCGGGATTACAAGCGCTCGGCCGCGCAACAAGCACATGCGGGCGACGCGCTGATACTCTTTACCTCCGGCACGACGGGGCACCCAAAAGGCGCGCGACTCACCCTCCAAAACCTCATCACCAATGCCGAGGGCATCATCGAGTGGTTGCGTATCACCAGCGAGGACCGCTTTTTGGTGCAATTGCCGCTCCACCATATAAACTCCACCACGTTTTGTCTTGCGGCGCTTATCGCGGGAGCAAGCATCGCTCTGCCGCCGCGTTACTCCCACTCGCAGTTTTGGGAGCTTGCGGCAGAAACTCAAGCGACCTTCACCTCGCTGGTGCCTACTATCATTTTTGACCAGCTTAACCGCACCAAAGAATTTGCCGCAGTAAAAAGCCGTCTCAAACTCAACCGCATCCAGCTGGGCTCGGCACCCGTCGCCGCATCCGCCGCGCGAGAGTTTATGCGCCTCTTTGGTATCCCGCTCTACCAGGGCTACGGCCAGACCGAGACGGCGCTGCGCGTCACCGGGATGCCGATGGATCTGCCTAAACATATGTTCGAACAACTGGCGGAAGAAAACTCCATAGGTACGCCGATGTCGTGGGCACAGGTAGAGATTATGGATACTGACGGAGCAGTACTCGGCGAGGGAGAAGAAGGCGAGTTGGTGATCAAAGGAGCGGCAGTGATGCAGGGCTACGTGGGCGACGAGCCGGCGTTCCGCGACGGATGGTTCCTCACGGGTGATATCGGCTGCTGGAAAACAATAGAGGGTCGCCGATTCTTTTTTTTGAAGGGGCGCGCCAAAGAAATCATCATCAAGGGCGGCGTCAATATATCCCCCATTGCTGTGGAGGATGCGCTCAAAAAAATAAGCAGGGACATGGAGCAAGCCTATGCGGTCGGTGTTGCAGACGCACGCTGGGGAGAGGACGTGGGTGCTGCAGTGGTATGGAAAGATGGTGTCGAAACAGCGCGTGCGATGCATGCACTAAAACTCCGTCTCCTCTTCGGACATGAGGCCCTTAGCGCGTATGAGACGCCACAGTATCTTGCTACTTTGCGCGCAACGGATCTGCCCACCACCTCAACCGGCAAAGTACAAAGGACGGTCCTTCGCACACTGCTTGCGGGGAAACTCGAACCGCTTTCTGCACTGATGCAGAGCAACGAGTTTCGTTTTGTTGCCATCGGAGCCCAGTCCCCGCTGGCGGCGGCTTCGCACGCGCTGTACAACCACTGCTGGCAGCCGCTCACCAAAACCGACGCGGAGTACAAAAAATTCCTCGCAGAGTATCTAACACTCGGCGCGATAGACAAAGACGGGACGCTGGTGGGGCAGATTGCTTTTTCTTACCAAGACAACAAACTATCCTGCGTCTCCATCTGTAGTGCGGCCTTTAAACCAAAACCCGTTCCACAGATTGCCGAAGCGCCAAGCCTCGAGGCGGTACAACAGTACCTGCTCGAAGGCCACGACCCGGTGATGAACTTCCACACCAAGCTCGGAGCCGAGTTGGTAGAGGTTACACCCGAGGGCCGCCCCACCGATGCGAGCGCTCTGGGCTACACTATGCTGCTGAAATATCCTCCCCTTCGACAAGCTCAGGGTAAACTGCTCTTAGAAGGGCCGGTTTCGAATCAACTGATACAAGCGGTGCGTATGTTGGCGAGTGATGTAGGCGCAGAGGTCTATGCAGTCTCGCGCCCCGGCGGGCTTGCGGCCTATCTCTCAAACAAAAAGGCGTAGGGCCGGTACCAGTACGTGGTGGCAAACGCATACCAGCACCAGTGCAAATAGGCCGGCAGCCAGCGCAGGACTTTAAAGCGACTTTGACCCGCGCGGCGTTCTATCCAGCGTGCCGGCACCTCGGCCACGGGCAGGCGCAGGCGATGCGCTTTGACCAGCAGCTCGATGCTGTAGCAAAAGCCGGTGGTGGACTCTATCGGAATGGTTTGCATGACCCGGCGCGAGAAGAGACGCAATCCGTTGGAGGCGTCGTGCGCCGGCACGCGTGCAAGGTAGTAGAGCACGGCACTCCCCGTGCGCACCAACACCGCCTTAAGCCAGGGACAACCGACCATCGAGCCGCCACGCATAAACCGGCTCGCACACACGACATCATTGCCTGCTCTCCCTTGTTCGACCATAGAGTCTATGATAGGCGCGTTGTAGTCGTCGTCGGCGGGATACATCATTACAAAAGGAGCAGTACTGTGCGCAAAGCCGGTCATAATCGCCT
>SICK01000028.1 GCA_009691465.1 Candidatus Kaiserbacteria bacterium
AAAAACACCCGGACTTTCCGGCCCAAAAAGCCGCCGTCAAAGCCGCTGGCGGCCGCCTGGTCCTAGTCCCACATGTTGCCGGCAAATCCAGTTCCCACATCATCCGCAAAATGATCCGAAGGTAAAAGTTCTTATTTCTTCTGGCTGTCGCCTTTGCCGATGCGATAGGAGTCGGACTCTTCGTGCGGGGTGGAGACTTCGATGACCACCGACGCCTCGAGCGCTTTAAGCTGGTGCGGTGTGTTGGGGGGGACGTGTACTACCGCGCCTTGCTTCAGCACTTTTTTGAGCCGGTCGGCGTTGGCTAGGTTGTAGTAGCTCAACTCCAATTTTCCGGAGAGCACATACCACGTCTCGTCTTTGTTGATGTGGTAGTGGTCGCTAAAAGACGCCCCTTTTTTGAACTCCAGCAGTTTCCCGCAATATTTTTGGTTGTTTATAATCCACACCTCTCCGCCCCAACCTTTGGGGTGCATCTTTGCGGTCGTGATAGTGAGGCGCTTGTGGTTGTCCATAGGCGCCATTCTACACCAGGGCAACCTGCGTTGCTATTCTGTGGTGCGGGCGGTACTATCCCTCTATCTATGGCGACAAAACCCCGGCGTTTTGATGTGTGCATAATCGGCGGAGCAGGCCACGTGGGGCTGCCGCTCGGCGTCACTATGGCGCTCGGGGGCCTGCAGGTCGCTCTGCTTGATATCAACAAAAAAGCGATAGCGCAGATTAAAAAAGGCCGCTTCCCGTTTAAAGAAGAAGACGGCGATGTGTCATTGCGCAAGGCACTCAAAAAAGGGACCCTCACCGCACTGGCCGCACCTGTGTCGGTTATCGCCAAAAGCGACGTCGTGGTCGTGGTCATCGGCACGCCGGTCGACGAGTATCTCAACCCGCAGTTTGGCGCGCTCGACCAGGTGATAGAAAAATACCTCCCGCACTTCCGCGACGGCCAGACCATTATGTTGCGCAGTACGCTTTTCCCCGGCAGTGCAGAGCGGCTCCAACGTTATTTTGAAAAGAAAAAGCTCAAGGTGTCGGTAGCCTTTTGCCCCGAACGCGTGATCGAGGGCAAGGCGATACGCGAGATACAGATCATGCCGCAGATTATTTCGGCGTTCGACAAGGAGACCCTACAAAGAATGAAAGAGCTCTTTGCAAAGATCAGCAAAGGGGGCACGGTGGTCGCACAGCCGATGGAGGCCGAGCTCGCCAAGCTCTACTCCAACGCGTGGCGCTACATCACCTTTGCGACGGCGAACCAGTTTTATACCATGGCGACCGAGCGGGGGGTCGATTATACGCGGATATACCGCGCGATGACCGACAAGTATGAGCGCATGCAAAGTCTGCCGCGCCCGGGTTTTGCCGCCGGGCCGTGTTTGTTTAAGGACACCATGCAGCTCGCCGCGTTTAATCAAAACCACTTCTTCTTGGGGCACTCGGCGATGCTCGTCAACGAAGGCCTGCCGCGCTTTATCGTCGAGCATATCAAGCACCGCCTCTGCAACAACGACCTGCATGAAAAGACGATAGGGATTTTGGGCATGACGTTTAAAGCCGACAGCGACGACACGCGCGACAGCCTGTCGTTTAAGCTCCGCAAGATGGCCAAGCTGGAGGCTAAGGCGGTGTACGCGCACGATTTTTATCACAAAGACCCCTCGCTCTCGCGGCTCGATGCGCTGTTAAAGAAGTCTGACATCATCATCGTCGCGACCCCGCACAAGCGCTATGCGCAGATTCCCAAAGAAAAGCTTAAAAACAAAATCATCGTCGATATCTGGAACCATCTACCGTATACTAAGACTGCGATAGAGCTCTAAGATATGAAGAAAATTCTCATCACGGGTGGGGCGGGGTTTATTGGGTATCACCTCTCGTCCCGATTGGCGGCCGAGGGACACCAGCTTACGCTGGCGGACAACTTCTTCCGCAGCCGGCATGATGCAGATTTGGCTGGCCTCTTGGCTTTGCCGAACGTCACCCTGCTCGAGGCCGACCTTACCAAACCGGAGAGTTGGGAGCAGGTGGGCACTGGCTATGACGAGGTGTACCACCTCGTCGGCATCAACGGGACAAAGTTCTTCTACGAGATCCCGCACGAGGTCCTGCGCATCGGCGTCTCCACGACGATGAACGTGCTTGAGTGGTTCCGTACTAAAAACAACAAGCCCGGCGCAAAGATCCTCTACACCTCGAGCAACGAAGCGTACGCGAGCGGGTTTGACCTTGGCATCGTGCCGTTGCCGACACCCGAAACGGTGCCGCTGATTATTGCCGACATGTACAACCCCCGCTGGTCCTACGGCGGACAAAAACTCATCGGCGAGCTCTTCTTTATCCACTACGCCAAGGCCTACAACTTTCGGATGGCTATCGTGCGGCCGCACAACTTCTACGGGCCGCGCGCAGGCTATGAGCATGTGATACCCGAGATAGTCGGGCGCGTCTCGGCAAAAGTAGAGCCGTTCCCGATCTTTGGGGCGGATGACACGCGCTCGTTCTGCTATATCAGTGATGCGGCAGAGGCAATACAGCGGGTGATGGAGTCAGAAAAAACGGACGGCGGCACCTACCATATCGGCACCACGGAGGAGACGGGCATTAAGGAGTTGATAGAAAATATCTTCAGTCTCATGGCTTGGCGCCCGGCAAAGCTCGATATCAAAAACTCCCCCGAAGGGAGCGTCAAGCGCCGCTTGGCCGATGTGTCAAAAATAAAAGAAGATACGGGTTGGGAGGCAAAGACCCCGCTGGAGGAAGGCCTACGCAAAACTATCGACTGGTACCTCGCCCACCCGAAGCCCTAAAATAAAAAACCCCGCCGTGGCGGGGTTTCTGCTTGTGGCCGGGCACTCAGAGCACGTCGGCTTTGAGCATGTTGTCGGCCGTCGGTGCATCGGTTGCGCCGATGAGGAGCGACATCTCGGTCGTGGCAACGAGTGTGTGACCCATGCGCGGCGGGACCGTGATCTTGAATGGGTACTCGCGCTCGACCCTGATCTGGGTCTTTTCGCCGGTGTCCATGTCCTTGAAGTGCATCACCCCCTCGCCTGAGAAGATGAGGTACGTCTCCCACATGTCGCCGGGATGGTAGTGATTGCCGATGGAACAACCGGCCCGCATCGGTGCGAAGTAGGCGAGATTGTAGAGTCCGCGGCCTCCTCCGGCGTCGCCAGCAGCGATGAGGTCGTAGATGGTCCGACGCTGGTCGGAATGTCCGATGGGCACCACTCCTGCAAAGAACTCCCGCATGTCCTGTCTCCTTGTGAAGTTCGAGGTTGCTCTTGTAACACGCGTTTGCTATTTAAGCAAGCACCGACCGCATAAATGCTTCGGTCAGGGCGACAGTGGCAACGCCATCGTCGAGTGTGGCGAGCGGCGTTTTTTTGTTGCTAAGCGCGTCGGTGAACGTGTCGAATACTTTTGTGTAGAGCGGCTGCGGGTCATCACTAAACACATCGTGCAAGACTAGCTTGCCCTTGCTACCGTACAAGGTGATGTGATTGTCTGCGCCGGGGATTATTTTGCTCGTCGTAATGCTCGCCGGGGTGCCGCTCGCCAGTACAAAGATGCCGCTCATCGTGCGGTCTACCTGCGTTTTGGTCGCATCGCTCCAACCGCGGACCTCTACCACTTCCTCGCCGGTCAAAAAACGCAGAAGGTCAAAGAGATGCACCCCGCGCGCCATCAGTGCTCCGCCGCCGGCGTGTGCGGGGCTCTCGCGCCAGCGCATGTGGCGGGGGAGCGGGGGGAGCTTTTTATCCGCCAGGCCCCCGATGGACCAATGCATATCGATGTACGTCAGCTCCCCCAGTTTTTTCTTGTGCAGAGTCTCTCGTGCCGCGAGCACTTCGGGGTGCATACGCAGATGATAGTTTACAAAGCACCGTACGTTATTTTTTTTGACCGCCAGAGCCATTGCGCGTGCCTCGCGCATAGAGAGTGCGAGCGGCTTTTCGCACAAAATATGTTTGCCTGCGCGTGCCGCCGCAATAACCTGCTTTGCGTGCTGGTCGTTGGGGGTGGCGATGGCTACCGCATCTACATTTTTATTTTTTAGCGTACGGGCAAAGGAGCCGTGCTCGCGCTCGCTCGCGGTTTCGGCAAGAGTACCGCGCCGCGACGCTTGTATCGCTCGCACCAGCCGGCCGCCTTGCAAGCCCATCCCCATCACTGCCCACGAGATTTTTTTATGCCTGCGCATTAGTTAAGAAACAATTTTGGGAGTCGGGAGCGGGAGAATAAATTTGCCCTTGTAGCCGAGCTTTTTCATAATCTTGATGAGCTCCGGTCCGATGTGCCACGAGAGCACCAGCAGGTAGTCGGGCTGGTCCTTCAAAATCCGCGCTTCATCCACCACAGGGATATGCGTGCCCGGGGTGTAGAGCCCGATCTTCGGCGAACCTTTCTTCTCGCCGCTGTAGTCGAGGATGGTGTTGTCTATCCCGCAGAACCCCAACAGCGTGTTGGATCGCGCCGAGCTGGTGAGTCCCGCGATACTTTTACCCTCTTTTTTGCATTTCAGCAGGAGTGCGAGGAGGTCGGTCTTTGCGCGGTACGCTTTGTGCGCAAACGCACGCAGCTTTTTTTCGTTATACAGCCCCGCTCGCTCTTCCGCGCGGATGAGTTTTTTGGCCCGTGCGCTTAGAGGGTGTTTGCCCACCGCGGCGTAGACGCGGATAGAGCCGCCGGCAGCGTGTATGCGTTCGGCATCAACCAGAGACATGCCGTGCGTTGCAAAAAGCTTTACCAGCGGCTTCAGTGCATAAAATCGCAGGTGCTCGTGGTAAATGGTGTCGAACTCGGTCTTCTCGACGATATCGAGTAGGTACTGCGACTCGGAGACGAACACACTCTCCTTTCCCATCAGTGCTTTGATGTTGCGCACGAGGCTCGACGGGTCGTTGATGTGGGCAAACACGTTAGTGGCGGTGATGACCCGCGCCACGCCGTATTGTTTTTTTATCTTCTTGACGCTGGTTGCCGAAAAGAACTCCTGCAGAGTTTTAATGCCGGACTTGTTGGCAACCGCCGCAGCATCGGTAGGCTCTACACCGACCACGCGTGCACCCCGTGCTTTAAACGGCTTTAGCAGGGTGCCGTCGTTGGAGCCGATGTCGACCACGAGATCGCCTTTTTTAAAATGACCACTGCTGTAGAGGCTCTGAGCGAGCTCCTCAAAGTTGCGGATGAGCATCAGGGTCAGTCCGGTGCGGTACGGGTAGGCACGGGGAAAGACTTTGCGCGGCTCTATGACATAGCTCAATTGGAGCAGCTGGCATTTGCTGCAGCGCATCAGGACCAAGGGGTAGGTGTCCTCTTTTTCTTTCAGCTGCTCGGCGGTGAGGTACTCCTGCACGATAGGTTGATGCCCGAGCGAGAGTATCTCGTCGAGCTTTTTGTGGCCGCAGATCTGACACTGTTTGACCACTCCGGTGTGTTGCATGGCGTAGACTCTAGCATACAATGGTGTTTGTGCCAGAACTGGATATCGTTATCCCCGTATACAACGAAGGCGAGAATATCGCCGGGACACTCGCCTCGTTTGAGCGCGAGGTGCGCACGCGCGTACGGGTATTGATTTGCTATGACATGCCGGAGGACAACACGCTCGCGGCGGTAGAAAAAAATCGTGCGCTCTACCCCACGCTCGCGGTAGAGTTTGTGCGCAACCGCGGCCGCGGCGCACACGAGGCGATTATGACCGGCTTTGCGCACAGTACTGCTCCTTTTGTAATGATGTATCCCGCCGACGACGAC
>SICK01000029.1 GCA_009691465.1 Candidatus Kaiserbacteria bacterium
TTCTACCGCGGCCTGCATCTCGCGAGCCTCTTGGTACTCGGCATTTTCGGACAGGTCACCCAAGCTGCGCGCATACTCGAGCTGTTCGGCCACCTCGCGACGGCGCACCGTGCGCAGTTCGTCGAGCTCTTTAGTAAGCTCCTCAAATTTTTCCTGCGAGATGAGTTCTTCAGCCATAGTGCGAGTTAGTGTATAGGAAGGTCGCTTTTATTGCAAACCTGCCTAGTCGGCAGACAGGTACTGCGGCGCGTTCGCTTCCAAAAAATTAAAGAAGTCGTTCATCACAATCGAGCCGCCTATCTGCGTGCCCGCCGGCATCCGCTCCAGCACCACCGCATAGGCGTAGCGTGGGTTCTCATACGGCCAAAACCCTATCATCCACGCGTTCTGGTTTTCGTTGTGCACGCCGACCTGCGCAGTGCCGGTCTTGGCCGCCACGTGCACAAAGGGGAAGTTGACCGCGGTTGCAATCCCGTTGGTCACGCCCTGCCGCATCCCCTCGCGCGACACCTGCAGAGCGTGCGCGTCTATGGGGATTTTTGTCCCCTGCGGCGTACTGCTTGCGAGCAGTGTCGGGGTAAGCAAGGTGCCGCCGTTAGCTATCGCGCTGACCATCCGCGCCGCCTGCAGGGGCGTGACCTGCACCCCGTACTGCCCTATCGCCGTGTGGTAGGTGTTGCCCAACCGCCATGCGGGGTCGTCGGGGAAGTTTGCCGCCTTCCACTCCGGCGTGGGTATGGTGCCCAGCGCTTCAGAAAAGCCCGCGAGCCCCGCATCCTGCCCAAACCCAAAGAGTTTGAAGTACGCGTCGAGCCGGCTGATACCCAAGCCCGGCTGGTCTCCAAACCCGCCGCCCACTTCATAAAAATATATGTCGCTCGACACCGCGATGGCCTGCCGCGCATCGGTCCACCCGTTGATGCGCCAGTCTTTAAATATCGTCGGCTCGTCGGGGTTATAGGGGTTAGGGACCACCAACTGACCGGTCGAGAGTATTTGTTTGTACTCGTCGATGACACCCTCCTGCAGTGCGGCCGCCGCCACGAGCGGTTTGACGATAGAGCCCGGCGCATAGAGTCCGTCGGTGGCGCGATTTAAAAACGGCAGGTGCTTGTCCGCGTTGTAGGCGGCGATTTTTGCGCGGTCACCCCCAAGCAATACTTGCGGCGAGTACTCCGGATAGCTGGTCAGTGCAAGCAGCTCGCCGCTGTGTACATCGATGATGACACCGGCGGCTCCGGCCGCGCGCGCATCGCGCGCATGAGCCGCGAGCGCGTCATAGAGGCCCTCGTTTACCAGCGCGTCGATAGATAGCGTCAGCTTTTCCCCCGCCTGCGGCGGCCGCACGGCCGAGGATGACACCAACTTGCCGCGCGCGTCGGTCTCGGCCAGCGTGAGCCCGTTTTCCCCGCGCAGTGCGGCGTCGAACGCCTTCTCCGCGCCATCAACCCCTTCAAAAGAGTCACGGTAATAAAATCCGGACGAGTCTTTGGCCGGCGGCTTGACGTAGCCGAGCACGTGGCCCACTCCGCGATATGCGGCGTACATCCGCGCCGCAAACGTATCGGTGGTGGTGCCCGCGCGGTCGTTCCACGCCAGCTTACGGCCGGTGCGATCCTCGAGCAAACCGCGGTCGGCAAAGATGACCTGCTGTTCCAACTGGTTCTCGCGCGCCTGCTTGGCATAGACCGCGCCACTCCGTATCTGGAGGTCGCCGGCGCGCGCCAACAGCAACAGCGCCCCGAGCAACACCACCCCGCCCGCAAACACAAACGACCGTCGGGACAGCGGGCGCTCGATGCGCCCCTCAAACTGGTCGGTATCAAACTCGCCGACATTGGCCGCATCGATGAGTATTTCGTCGGGGTCTATCTCCTGATGCCGATGCTTCTTCATAGCGTCTCCTGCGGTTGTCTATCCAAAAAGTAGCGGCCTCCCCATACGCGCGCCAAGCCGCACAGCAGTGCAAGAACGGTAAACGGGAAGAAGAAAAAATGCCACGCGCCGGTAGGCGCTCCGAACGCTATATCAAACAGCAGGCCCATCGCAACCGCAAAGAGCCACCGGCCCGACAGCGCGCACAGTGCTACGCCGAGTACGGAGAGCGGCCAAAACGGGAGCAAAAAACCCGCCGCGCCGAGCAGAAAAGTAACTGCATATATCCAACGGCTAGTTTGTGTCATGGCGCATCTCCTTCCACACTTCGACGTACCGGAGAGAAAACGGATCGGCCGGCAGACGTATATATAGTGTAACAAAAGACTCGCTGCCCGCACGCTCGACATACGACACGTCTCCGGCCAAGCCGCCGGCTATGCCCGGCAAGAGTACGGGGTCGCCCGCCGAAACAGAGGTGCCCGCGGGGAGTTTTGCGGTGAGCGAGCCGCCGCCCTGGCCCTCAAACTCGACCGGTACAGACCCGCGCAAGAGACCTTCGTGCTTTTCGCCGGGCGCCGAGTAGAGCACCACCCGCGCGGCATGCGGGTACACCTCGCTGACGCGCCCGATGAGCGCCGTACCGGCGGCGGCCACCCGGTCTCCCGCCGCAATGCCTTCCTCGCTCCCGGCATCAATGAGCAAGGTGTCATACGGAGTCATAGGCGGGCGCAGAAGCACCGCACCCAGTATCCGCACCAACCCGGCGTCGCGGCCGAGCCGCTTTTTTAAATCCAAGTTCTCGACATACAGCGCCTCGCGGTCGGCCAAGAGTGCCGTGGTCGAGGCGAGCGTGGCGGCGCTCTGTGCACCCTCCCCGCCGAAGCGCGCCTGCACTACCGGTTTGAGCACGCTCCACAATACCCCCTGCAGTGGCGCGTGCCAGAGCGCGGCGGCAAGCACCAACAGCGCAACAGCGGCAAACGCGGCGTAGCGCGCGCGGCGTGAGCGTTTTTGTATGTGCGTGAGCCTATTCACCATCGTCGTCGGCGAGCATGTCGCGATGCAGTTCGAGATTTTCTAAAATAACACCGGTACCGCGCGCCACGGCCGTCAGCGGGTCGTCGGCCACGATGACCGGTACCTTAAGCCATTCTTGCAGGAGCTGGTCGAGCCCTTTCAGCAGAGCGCCCCCGCCGGTCAGTACTATCCCGCCGCGCATAATGTCGGAGAGTATTTCAGGCGGGGTGGTTTCAAGCACCTCGCGCACGGCCTCGACCAGCGTGTCTATCGATTGCGAAATCGCCTCGCGGATGTCCGAGTCGGTGATAATGACCTCGCGCGGGAGCCCCGTGATAAGGTCTCGTCCGCGGATGGCGGCTTCAAAATGCCCCGCGCCTTCGGACACCGAGCCGATGGCCACCTTGACCGCTTCGGCGGTCTTTTCTCCTATCAAAATTTTAAACTCGCTCCGGACATAGGCGACAATGTCTTGGTTGAGCTTCTCTCCGGCAATGCGCAAGTTTTTGGAGCGGACAATGCCGCCGAGCGAGAGCACCGCGATGTCGGTGTTGCCTCCGCCGATGTCGACGATCATGCTCCCCACCGCCTCGCGGATGGGCAGGCGCACCCCGAGCGCCGCGGCGATGGGTTCTTCGACAATATGTACCTCGCGTGCACCCGCGTTCTGCGCGGCGTCTTTGACCGCGCGCATCTCGACGTTGGTGATGCCGCTCGGGACCCCAATGACGACCCGCGGGCCCAGCAATTTCTTTTGCAAACCCTGCGCGCGGTTCATCAAATAGGCCAACATCTCTTCGGTAGCCTCAAAGTCCGATACCACGCCGTCCACCAGTGGCTTGACCGCCGAGAGGTGCCCCGGTGTGCGGCCAAGCATGTCACGCGCGGCTGCGCCGACCGCAACCACCTGTCCGGTTTTAAGGTTGACCGCGACCACCGACGGCTCGGTCACGACAATACCCTTGCCGCGCAAATACACCAGCGTGTTGGCGGTGCCCAAATCCACACCGATGTCGTTGGAGAGCAGCGGGAGGAACTTCCTTTTAAGCCGGCCTATCATGAAGAGAGGTTGGCTAAGAGGTCGGACAATGAACGGTGATGCGTGGCGCCCGATGCGCGTTCGACGCACTCAAACTTGCCTTCGGCTAATGTTTTCTGCGAGACCACGATGCGCAGAGGTATCCCGATGAGGTCGCTATCGGCAAACTTCTCTCCTGCGCGCGCGTCGCGGTCGTCGTACAGCGTCTCAACGCCCGCATCTTGGAGCGCTCTGTACAGTTCTTCGGCCTCTTTTTTGACATCCTCATCCTCGCCGAGCTGGACAATATGCACGGCAAACGGCGCTATCTCTGCGGGCCAGACCATGCCTTTCTCATCCGACAATGCCTCGACGACCGTGCCCATAACCCGGCCCGGCCCGATACCATAGCAGCCCATCACGACTGCACGGGAGTTCCCTTCCTCATCTTTGTAGGTCAGGCCCAGCGCATCCGAGAAGCGCGTCCCAAGCGGGAAGATGTTCCCCACCTCGATTGCCTTCTCCTCGCGCAAGTCTTCTTTACGAAGCCCCAGACCAGAAAGTGTTTCGTCGTCGTAGACCTCTTTGTTGACCGCTAACTTGCGGCCTTCGTGTATATAAATAGTATCCTCGCCCGCCGTACAGACCGTCTGGAACTCGTCGCTAAATTTGGAGAACATCCCCCCGCTCGCAAACGTGCGGTAGGTCAACTTGCCCAGCCCTACCCGCTCGAATATTTTTGCATAGGCTTCGGCAGCCGCTTCGTAGAATTTTTTAAACTCCTCTTCGTCGCGAGAAAAGGAGTAGAGGTCTTTCATAATAAACTCGCGTGCGCGCAGGATGCCGGACTTGGCCCGCAGTTCGTTGCGGAACTTGGTCTGGAACTGATACGCCGCTTTGGGCAGGTCGCGATAGGAAGAGATATGCTCGCGCATGAGGTTGGTGATGGGCTCTTCGTGCGTGGCGGCGAGCCCAAGTTCGCTTCCGGACTTCAATTGTGTTTTAAACCACACGTCAATGGCTTCATCGCTCCAACGACCGGTCTTCTCCCACAGTGTGGGGTCTTGCAGCGCGGTGAGCGCGAGTTCTTGCCCGCCGATCCGGTTCATCTCGTCGCGGATCACCCCGATGACCTTGTTGAGCACGCGCAACCCGAGCGGCAAATACGCATACGCGCCCGCCATTTCTTTGTGCACAAACCCGGCGCGGATAA
>SICK01000005.1 GCA_009691465.1 Candidatus Kaiserbacteria bacterium
ACGGCGGCAAACGCTTTTTGTACGGCGACGGTAATCTTGTCCGGATAAAAGTCCGCTATCTCTCCGTTGCGCTTTTTGATTTTTTGCGTGATAGCCACAGGAAATTTCAGTATACCTCCCGCGGGCCGCATTGTGCGCGTTTAGGCGCTGTGTATAAGCAAGTAGAGAACTTTTTTTTCAAAAAGCAATCACACAAATGAAGAATTGGATAAAAAACGGTTTTTTACCCTCAAAAAAGGCTTAAAAATGGCCTCTCCGTCCCACCGGTGCTATAGTGTGTCTATGCCCGAGCACCGGCACCGGAGCCACAATATCTGGAACTTTGTCTTTAGCGCTTTTTTTGTGGTCGTGCTGGCGGCGGCCGGCTGGTATATGAAGGAGGCCCGCGGCGGTTACTTGGTTTCGGTGCCGCCGTTTGACGCCCTGTTGATGGCCTTGGCCACCTTCCGGATTACGCGCCTCATCGTGTATGACAAAATCGCCCGCTGGTTTCGCGACCTTTTTTTGTACGAGGGCGGTTTTTTTGAGACTGTCCAAGACCTGCTTAGCTGCCCGTGGTGCATCGGGATCTGGTCGTCGCTCGTGGTCGTCTTCTGTTACTTTTTGTACGATTGGGCGTGGTTCGTTATCTTTTTTCTGGCACTCGCGGCGGCGGGCTCGTTTTTGCAGATTATAGCCAACGCGGTCGGCTGGAAGGCCGAACATACCAAACAGCAGGTGGAGGAGCGTTAGAAGGTGACCGGCAGAGACACCGATTTGTCGTTTTGGGGCAGGCCGGACGGATTGTCGTTGCGCAGAATTAGGGTGCCGTGCGATCCGGCCGGCTGTGCGGGGTAGTTGAGCGTCGCGGCAAAAGGCACCCACTCCGCGGTCATCCAATCGCTTTGGGCCTGAGCCGGCACGAGCACGAGCCTGACGCCGGCGGCATCCTTGAGTTCGATAGGAAAACTGCCTTCAAAGTACCAGCCCCCCCGCGCCTCGCCGTTGATGGTGAGTGTGGTCGGGGTGACCACCGGGGTACCCGGTTGTATAAGGTCTGCGTACGGCTGCTCTGCGGGGGCAGGCGCCTTGCCCGGCAGAACCAAGACCGCAATACCCGCGAGTACGGTGAGTATAAAAACAGCAATAAGCGTCCAAAGTATTTTCATAGTTATTTCCGGCGTAGCCAGAGCAGGGTGCCCGTGATACCCACCACCAAGACTATCCCCAAAAGGTAATTCCACGGGAGCGGGAAGCCGGCGGACATAACCGAGGCGGCGAGCGGGGTTGCTGGTGCCTCTTCCGGAGCAGAGTTAGGAGCGGGAGACGGCTCCGGTTCGGGAGCAGTGGCTTCGGCCACCGCGACATCCGGTTTTGCACTTTCGGCGCCCAAAATTTCGGGCGTCTCGGCCGCGACCGGGGCGCTCACCACCGGCTGGGTGACGGGCTCCGGCGTGCCGGGCGGCGGGGTCGGGATGGTTGCGGCGGGAGTCGTGTTCGGCGTTTGATAGCCGACCGCAAGCGGGCCGCCTTGCACCCCGTTGCCACCCCCGCCCCCACCCGAAGGCGCCGGTGCGGGTGCGGGCGGGACCGCCTCGATTACAAAGGACGAGACCGCAAGAATGCCACTGTTGCCGGCCGCGTCGGTGACCGAGACCGTACAGGTGCTGTATGTGCCTACCGCCAGAGTATTAAACGTCACCGTGGTAGTACCCACCACGGCGGCAGTCGTTGTAGCACTGCACGAGCCGCCATAGCTGATAGTGCCCGCTTCGGTCGAGGTAAAGCTGTAGGAAGGCGTGGTATTGGTCGAGGTGGCGATGGCGGCGCCTTCGGCGAGAGTGGGCGCGGTAGTGTCGATAGTAACACTGCGCGTGGTCGAGGCCGCATTGCCCACCGTGTCGGTCGCGGTCAGCGTAAACGTGTGTACTCCTTGCGCAAGAGTAGAGCTCGCGGAGGTACTGCACGTGCTGGTGGCCGCGCCGTCCCAGGCGCAGGTGATGTTTAAGAGGTTGGTGTCAGTGGCCGTAAAGTAAAACTCGGCCAGCGTGGTGGATGCGTACGAGCCGTCCGCAGGGCCGCTAGTTATTGAAACAGCGGGGGCGGTCGTGTCGACCAAGTAGGAGGCGGTGGCGCTCCCTGTCTTGCCCTCTGTACTGGTGCTCGAGGTAACGATAGTGTAGGTGCCGTCGGTAAGAGCGTCGGTCACCGCCGCCGACCAATTTATCCCTACCGGTGTGGCGGTGTAGGTGTGTCCGTTGATGATGACGTCCACCGCGGCAGTGTCGGTCGTGGTACCAGTGATGGTCGGCGTAGACACGGTAGTCGAGGTGCTGATGATGGCGAGCACGGGGGGGACGGCCACACTGCAGGAGGTAGTGTCGCATATCTGGAAGGCGAGGTCAGCGACGTTTGCGTCTAGGTCATTGCTCGGGGTGGCGTTGTTGGTGCTCCAGTTCATGTCGCCGCCGGCGTACACGTTGTTTGAGATTGCGGAGCCGTACAATGCACCCAGTCCGGTAGCGCCCGAGACGTTCATGAGGTAGTAGTAGTTGTCAAAAGCAAAGGTATGCGAAGCACTAAAAACTACCAGAATCTCTTTGACGTTCTGTACCGTAGCGTCGAAATTGGAAGCAACTGGGCTCGGGTTACACCCGACATATCCACTGGTACCGCACTTAAACAACAGGGCTCCGTACCAACCCGCCGCTACGTTGGTCGCAAGGTTGGGATCGCTGACCTTAAAAACAACCGAGCGCGCGGTGCCGGTCAGGTGGTTGCCGAGGCCCTGGATAGGGTTGGCGTTGGTCACGGCGTGTTGGTCATAGGTCTGGGCAAGCGTGTCTTGCACCGTCTGCTCATACAAAGTGGCGCCCAGCGCTGGGGTAGGGGCCAAAAAGGTGGGCAGGAGAAACACCGCAAGCACGGCAGCCGCAAGGCGGGGCACCAAAAGGCGCTCTTCAAACATACAGCGATTATACGTTTCTTTTGTAAAAACGCAAGGGGTTAGCGGGGGGTGATGTGGAGAAGTGACTCGATGAGCCCGCGGGTCTCCTCGGGGCCGAAGACCTGGTGCGTGCGCACCCCCGTTTGGATGACCACGGCGTCGTTACCGCCCTCCTCGAGCGCGTCGCCCACGTAGAGCATTTCTTTGACCGATATCCCCGTCAGTTCGATAAGCCGGTTGATGCCGTAGGCTTTGTTGATGCCGTGCGGGGTGATGTCTATAGAGGTGGCGGCGTTGATGCCGATGGAGAGCTCCGGCAGACGCCGGCGCAGGGCTTCGGCGAGCGGCGTGCGCTTCTTGCCGCTGGGGTCGTAGCTCAACTTCTCTTCAATAGGCGCTTCCTGACCCAGGGCAGAGAAAGTAACTTCGCCGCCGCGGTCCTCTATCTGCTCGCCCCAGAGCCGCGGCGGCTGTTCGAAGCCCACTTCTTCGATAGAGTCCTTGATCGCCTTGATGATGCGGTCTTTTACTTCGGGTGAGAAGGAATGGTCGTACTGCGGGTGCCAAGTGCCGTTGCGGTGCACCAGACACATCGCCGCGTTGGTGGGGAAGAGGTACAGCCGGTCAAGGGTCATACCCTCCGGTACGCTGGGGAGGAATTGCCGTTCGAACTGCTTCCATCCGCCGCCGGAGAGTATGGCGACCGGCATTTCCTGCAGCAACTGTCCCAACAACTCACCCATCTCGGCGGACATACGCTGTTTGCTTTCGGAAAGCGTGCCGTCGAGATCGAAGGCGACCAGCTTGGGTTGGAAGTGCATCTTATTTCAGATTATCGGGCAAAAGAATGTTTAACAATTTTTTGAGCGACACTTTGGCGGCACAGAGCACCGTGTCGGCGCCTCCGTAGTATATATAGAGCGTATCGCCCCGCAACACCGACCCGCAAGAAAACACGGCGTTGCGCACCACCCCCACGCGCTCGTACTCCTCGAGCGGCTCGAGTATAGCGTCGACACTGCGCGAGAGCACCACCGAGGGGTTTTTGAGGTCCAACAGCACCGCACCCAAGCGGTAGGTGGTCGTCTTGGACACGCCGTGATAGATAAGCAGCCAGCCTTTTTTGGTCTTGATAGGGGGGCCGGCGATACCTATTTTTTGAGAGTCCCAACAGCCCTGCCGCGGGCCCATGATTTCGATACAGCGGGTGAGTCGAGATTTTTTAAAGTCGAGCGTATCAAGAAAGTCGGCGCAGAGCATCGGGTCGATGCGGTGCAACAACATGTACTGCCCGCCCACCTTCTCCGGCAGAAGTCCGGTGTCTTTGTCTCCCACGGCATCGGGCGTGGTCAAAATAGGTTTGCTCCATTTGTCCCACTTTTTTGCAAGGAAGTCCTTGGCGGAGATGCTGGTGAGCGCCACGCGCGTGGCCTGCACGCCGTCGTAGGCGGTGTACATCATGTAGAGCATGTCGCCGATTTTTGTTATGCGCGGGTCCTCACAGCCGGAGTTGCCGGTGGGGTTAGACTTTTTCATCTCAAAATCCTCGCGCGGCACATACAGGGGCTCTTTGTCCCGTTGCGTAATAGCCGTGCCGTTTTTGCTGCGGGCGTAGCCGATGACGCTGGTGTTATCCTCGCCCATGGCGCGGTAAAGGATGTGCACGTTGCCGCCGAGGTCGAGCGCCGCGGCATTAAACACGGCGGTCTTCTCCCACGGATGCTCGGGAATGGGTTTGAGTATTGGGTTGCCTTTGATACGCTCTACCAGCTCGACCCGGCGTTCCGGTATCATCGCCGAAAGGAGGTCGGGGAGGTTGAGCGATGCCACGGCGCACACGGTGTCCGCCCCGCCGTAGAAGACGTCCACGCGGCCGTTTTTGTGCAACAGCGCTCCGGAGGGGAAGACGATGTTGGGTACGGCGCCGTAGCGCTCATAGATTTCTTCCGGGACCATGATGGGCCCCTTGGTGCGGCCCACGATGACGCGCGGATCTTTTAAATCGAGCAGCAGCGACTCTATCCCGAAGACCCGCTCGCCGCCGCCGAAGTAGTTGTGGATGTAGGAATAAAACAGCAGCCAGCCGTCCTTGGTCTTAATTGGGGTCGAGCCCACCTCGACGTGGTCATGCTCAGACCGCAGGGGGTTGATGGTGTTGTCGCCCATTTCCTGGTGCCAACGCTCCCAAAAGCCCAGGTCCCAGAGCTCTTCTATCTTGTCGCACTGGGCTATGGCGATACGGGCCGGCGGCTCGTCGGTATGCGCGGTCAAGATGACCGTAATTTTGCCCCCGATGCGCTCAGGAAAGAGCGTCATCGCCTTGGCATTAAACGGGGTCACCAAGTGCTTCTCTTCTACGGTCTCAAGATCTTTCGACACGGCGACCGCGACCTTGATATTGCCGGGGCCAAACGGAAGGCCGCCGAGCGCGGTGTAGAAAATGTAGTATTTGCCTTCAAAAAACGTGGCGCGCGGGTCCTCACAACCGTATTTTTCCCACGACTCCTCCGGGATAATAAACTGCCGGCGGTTTTGGTAGTGCTCGCCGTCGAGCGAAAGCGCCTTACCGATTGACGAAATCCCCGCGGGGGTCATCAGCGCGTCGGGGCGGCCTTGCGCGCGATAAAAAAGGTGCGTGACCGTGCCCTTTTTGATGGGGGAGGGGTTGTAGGTGCCGCGGGCCTCCCAGTGCTTGTCACTCTGGGGCGCGATGAGGGGATTATTTTGACTGCGGCGTATGACGTACATTTTTTAAATTATACCTCGACTTGTTCGAGCTCGACGTGTTGGTGGGTGGTGAGTTTGCGGAGGAAGTCGCGCAAGTTTATTTTGGCCGCCGCGACGTATTTGTCGCCCCCGCCGTAGTAGACAAAGAGGTCGTGCCCCACGATGCAGGCGCCCGAGGCGTACACGACGCCCGCTTTCCAATCGTTTTCGTACCATTCGTCGGGCGCAAGGATATGTTGGGCCGAGCGATAGAGAATTTTGGTCGGATTCTTCAAATCCAACAGCATGGCGCCGATGTGGTACTTGCCTTCATAGGTGGCGTGGTAGAGGACGAGCCATCCGGCCTCGGTTTTGATAGGGGGAGCGCCTGCGCCGCGCATCTTTTCGTCCCAGCGGCCTTTTGGTCCGCGCCCCGGGGGCCCGCTTTTGATGAACGCACCCGGGTTCTCTAGCGAGTCGACGTAGGCAATCTCTACGGTGGGGGCCAAGCGGTGCAAGACGGCGTACTTGCCGTTTAGTTTTTCGGGGAAGATGACCCAATTTTTTTGCACCTCGTTGGGGGCCGACAGGTACGCGCCGCTGTCCCACACAAACTGCTGTTGGGCCAAAAACTCAACCGGCAGCGACGCCAGTGCGATGCGCTCGTTGTTCCACCCCTCGAACGAAGTAAACGACAAATACAACCGCTCGTCGATGATGACGGCACGCGGGTCTTCTGACCCACCCCACCCGCCGCCCGAGCCGTAAGAGCCTGTGTCGTAGGTGAGCGTTTCGTACGAAAGTTTTGGTGCTTTGGTAGCGCGAGCCGTGGCGGCGCGTGCGAGCGAGTCGGCCGACGGGTCATAGACCGGCTGTGAGCCGCGGTCAAAATGGATACCGTCTTCGCTCACGGCGTAGCCGATGCGCGAGACGCCGTCCTTGCCTATTGCCCGATAAAACAGGTGGACCTTGCCGCCCCAATAGACTACGCCCGGGTTAAAGACCGCCTCGGACTCCCACCAATGCTCTGGTACGGGCCGCAGGACCGGGTTGTGCGCATGGCGGTACAGGCGCAGGGGCCGCCCCATCTGCGCGAGCCAGTAGAGCACCAGCGACAGAGTGCCAAAGAGGAGCCCCAGCAGTCCGAGCAACAGCCACCAAAACTCACGCGCGTCCACGCCGCTTATTATAAAGCACAAAAAATAGGCCGAGGGGGCCCGCGCACCTTGGTGCGGAGCCCCCTCGGCTAAACCAGTATTTTTTTCATACTTGATTTGCGACCGGCTATGCTGTTACACCCTTGTTAACCGCATTACTGCTGATAAAGTGACAGCGGCCGCGGACGGTCACGCTGTCAGAAAGAGATTGTACGTCTGCCGCAGTAAATTCCTTATGAAGAGTGCGTCCGACGTTGCTAGTCGCCCGACAAAAAGAGTATGCGCTCGCGCTTAAACAGCCATAGTGACAAGCGGTAGATCCCGTAGGTGATAAAAAAGGCGGATGCCACGTCGATGGTGTAGTGGATGTGGCCGAGCAGGACTATGGCGGCAAAAAAGAGCGACGCAAGAAAGAAAAAGGCGCTCATACCGGTACTTACCCCCCAAAAAGCGAGTGCGCTGAGGAAGGGCATCCCCGTGTGGCCCGAAAAGAACTGGTCTCCGCCGAAGAACGAGTTATTGATGGCGGCGTTGAAGTCGCTTATGTAGGACACTTCCGGCGGGCCCAGGTGGGTCATCAGGGTAAAGGCCGACCGGATAAGGATAAAGAGCGTCAGACTGTGGAGCGCAAAGGGGATTTTTTGAGGATGCATCAGCAAGTAGACGATGCTGACCACCACTACGAGCGCCGTGCCGTAGACAAACAAACCGTCGACCTCGAAGACGGGTGTATTGGAGAGGATGATATCGGTGACCGCATTGCTGGCGCGCTCGGTGGCCTGATGTATAGCCCAAAAATTGACAAAAAGTGCGCCCACAAACGCCACCACCGCCACGGGGGCGGAGAAGCGGAACACTTTGTCGAACCACGACGCCCGGTACCGGGCGATAATCACATAGAGCATACTGTTTAGTATACTGCTTGTATGGAGCTTGCCGCCATCATCGCCTTGCTCGAGCAGTACCGCTACCTGGTGCTCTTCCCCCTGGCGTGTTTCGAAGGGCCTATCTTAGGGTTTATTACGGGGAGCCTTATCCCCTTGGGCTATTTTAGCCCCGTGCCGCTCCTTGCAACCCTGGTGTTGGCCGATGTCATCCCCGACATCGCATACTACTTTTTTGGCCGCTGGGGCAAAGAAAAGTCGTTGGTCGAGCGCTTCGGCCACAAACTGCGGCTCACACCCGAGCGGCTCGAAACCCTGCGGGTTTTGTGGCACACGCATCCGGCCAAGTCGATGATGGTCACCAAGTTTGCCTACGGGCTCTCGACCCCGCTCCTGATTATTGCCGGGCTGGTACACCTGCCGTTCAGTAAGTTTTGGAAATTAAGCGCGGCTCTGGCGCTCCTGCAATACTCGGTGCTGATGAGCTTGGGATACTTTTTTGGCGGCTACTTTGCCACCGTGCAAAGCACGCTGGTGCGCGTAGAGATACTGGTCGCGGCCGCGGTGGTGGTCTTTGGTATCTACTATTTCTTTACCAGGTCGGTCAGCAAGCAGTTTCTTAAGAAAGATCTCGGGTAATAACTTTCTGATAGACCCGCTCCCACAGGTCGGCGATGGTGGCGGGGGCAAAGCGTTGTGCATAGGCAACGGCGCCGGCCGAAAGGCGCGCGCGCAGAGCATCATCGCGTAAAATCAAGGATATTTTTTCAGCCAGCGCGGCCGAGTCGCCGGGCTCGACCAAAAAGCCGGCCTCCTCGGGCGTGTAGTCCGGCAAGCCGCGCGCCCGCGCACACACCGCCGGTACGCCCGCGGCGTAGGCTTGCATCAGCGCGATAGACTGGCTGTCGCTCGTCGACATAAACGCAAAGACGTCGGCCGCTTGGTACACCTCGGCGAGCGCCTTGCGCGACAAGAAGCCGGTCAGACGGAGATTTTTCTGTACCCGGAGTTTTTTGGCCAGTGTTTTGAGCCCCGCTTCGGCCGCGCCATGGCCGGTCGCCACCAAGGTGAGCGTGGGGAACTCTTTTAGCAGTTGGGGCAGAGCACGCACAATCACGTCCACCCTTTTTTCTACACCCAATCGCCCGCAGTACAGGACCACCGGCCCGGTGAGTCCGAGCCCGCGCTTGTGTTCGTTGCGGTCGGCGAGGTCGGCGGGCGGATGAAACGCGCTCAACTCGGCGGGGTTCGACACAAAATGCCCGGGCTTGGTAAACCCCGCCTCGCGCATGCGCTCGATCAACTTTTGGTAGGGTGCGGTGACATAGTCGCAGTGGTTATAGTAGCGCGCATCAAGACGGCGCATGATAGAGCGCATCCCGATGGGGAAAAAGTCGGTGATGTCGGTGTGGTTGGTGCCGACCAGCGGGATGCCGAAGCGCTCTGCGGCTCGGCGCGCTTCTATCCCGGTGCCGTAGGGGCTCTGGGTGTGGATAACATCGGGTTTGAACTCCTCAATAAAGTGGTAGCTTGCGCCAAAAGGAATGACAAACCGCGACTGCCCTGTCGGCGAGGGCCGCATCGGGAGCGAGGGGAGCCGGACAATCGGCAACCCTTCGGCTTTGTCGTCAGCAGGTGTCTTTGGGTATTCGCGCTTGGCCACTGCATAATCCTTTTTTGAGTACCAGGGTGCAACATACACCACCTCGTGCCCGCGCTTCTGCAACTCCTTCCCCGTAATCAAAATCGTATCCGTAATCCCCGAAAGTTCGGGGTAAAAGTTGTCGCTGTAAAAAACAATCTTCATGCGTCTATTTTACTCCCTAATTGTGCTACGCTAGGGGGAATGAAAATATCCTTCGTCATACCCGCGCACAACGAGGAGGCGATGGTGGGGAAGTGTTTGCAGTCGGTGTTTGATGAGATAGACCGCGTGCACGACAGCGGTGTGCCGCTCGATGTCGAGGTGGTCGTGGTGGACAACGCATCGACCGACCACACGCGCGAGGAGGCACTCAAATTCCCCAACGTGACCGTGGTCGAGGAGAAGCTCAAAGGCCTGGTATACGCCCGCCGTGCGGGGTTTGTCTCGACCGACGGCGAGTTGGTGGCCAACATAGACTCCGACACCGTCCTGCCGCGGGGCTGGTTGGATACGGTGATGACCGAGTTTGCAAAAGACCCCAACCTCGTCGCGCTTTCGGGGCCGTTTATCTACTTTGACCTGTCTGCGTGGAAGCGCGCGTTGGTCAAAGCCTTTTATTTTTTGGGCTGGCTCATCCACCTGCTCAACCACCACGTCTTCCACACCGGTGCGATGTTGCAGGGCGGCAACTTTATCCTGCGGCGCGATGCGTGGGAGAAGGCGGGGGGTTTTGATATCACCATTGCGTTTTATGGCGAGGACACCGATGTTGCGCGCCGCATCGGCAAACAGGGGAGGGTACTGTGGACTTGGGGCTTGCCCATGTACACCTCGGGCCGCCGGCTGGAGAAGGAGGGCCTCGTGCGTATGAGCTGGCTGTATACCATCAACCACCTCGCCATACTCTGGACCGGACGCCCCGCGACACAAAAGTATTCCGGTATTAGAATAGAGCCATGACACTCCTCATCATCCTCGCCGCCAAGTATCTTATCTTCATCATCGCGCTCGGTGCGGCGGCCGCGGTGGGTGTGGCGGTCCGTGGGGGGCGCCGGGAGTTGTTGTGGGTGCTGGGCGTTGCGCTCCCACTCGGCTACGCGCTTGCGCGGCTTGCGGGGCTCTTCTTTGCCCACCAACAGCCCTTTGCGCTCGAGGGCTTTACCCCGCTGATACCCCACGATGTGGACAACGCCTTTCCCTCGGACCACACGGTCATCGCGGGAGTCTTTGCCTCGGTGGCGTTTTTGGCCGACAAGCGGGTCGGGATAGCCTTGTGGGTGCTTACGCTCTTGGTAGGCGCCGCCCGGGTGTCCGCCGGCCTGCATTACCCCATAGACATCCTTGCGGCGGCCCTGCTGGCCCTCCTTGCCACCCTGGCGGCCTGGGGGGTGGTCAAGGCTACGAAGGGTGTATACTAGCAGGGTGCTTTATTACTATATTACTTTTTAATCAATTTGTATGGTTAGAACAGCAAATCCGGCATTACTTAAACCTATGCATCTCTCGAGCGAGCTCGAGGCGGTGATAGGCAAGGGCCCGATGTCGCGCGGCGAGGTCGTCAAGCAGATCTGGGTCTATATCAAGAAGCACGACCTCCAGAACCCCAAGAACAAGCGCAACATCCTCGCGGATGACAAGCTCAAGGCTATCTTTGGCGGCAAGGGCGAGGTGACGATGTTCGAGATGACGAAGCTCGTCTCGGGACACCTTAAGTAATTCCAAAAGTGTATATAGTAAAACCCCGGCGAGTCCGGGGATTTTTACTGCTCCGAGTAGCCCTCGTCTATCATAGTTTGCTCGGCCTCGGCGACCTCGCGCTTATGCTCAAACAGCACGTGTTCGTGCTCGTTGGGGGACTCGGACTCCGCCTCCTTGGAGGCCTCTTCGTCGATGTTGGCGCCTTCGGCAAGATATTCGTACAGCACAAAAAGCAGAACTCCGAGGACAAGAATGCCGGCGACATACCCCCAGTGCATGATGATAGTATAGCCTATAAACCCCGGCCTTTTTTTATTTTTTTACTACCGCGACGGTCGCGGCTTCTTTCGGCGGGCGGATGACAATAAAGCGCTTTTTCCAGGCTTTTTGAAAGTCGGTCACCGAGATTTGTTTTTGGCCCGTCTTTGCGGCGGGGTCGTTGTAGTACACGACGCCGCCCTGAACACCGTCTATCACCACCAGGTGCGGTATGGTGCTCTTTGGGTCAAACTTGTAGTGCACCGACACTATGACCGGCCCGTCTTTGAGATAGTCTGTAAACCGGGCAAAGGCGACCTCGGTGGTTGATTGTGCCAAGTCATAACTGCTCCCCTCGAGCCCATATTTTTTGGCCACGCCGATTAAGCCTTTATACGTCCAGCCGGCGTTTTTGAGATATGCTCCCGACGAGGTTGCCTGCCCGAGCACCGTGTCCACCGACACGGGTTCTGTCTTATAAAAATCAATCACCATCGCCAGGCTGGCGACACCGCAGGCAGACTTTTGCCACGCCGTGTAGCTGATGTCGTGGAATTGAGAGTAGAACGGTACCTGCGGGATACTGGGCGGCACGGATATAGGGAAGAACATCACTCCATCATTCCAAATACAGGTGCGGGGGGAAGTGTACGGGGAGGCTTTTTTGTGCCCTGATTGCCTTTAGCCCCGCGCTACTCCCGCACGGTGACCAGCGTGCCGACATCAGCCCACGCGTAGAGCTCCTTTGCCTTCTGCGGCGGGAGGTTGACACAGCCGTGCGACCATGGCGCCCCGAAATGGTCGTGCCAATAGGCTCCGTGGATGACCGCTCCGCCGTAGGTAAAGTACAAGTTCCAGGGGACCCCGGGGAGGTCATAGTATTGGTCGCTGACCTCGGGTATCGGGCCCTGCATGTAGCGGCTCGGGGTCTTTTTAAACACCGCAAAGGTGCCCGGCGGTGTGGGGGTGAGCTCCAGCCCGGTCGAAATCGGCTGTTGCATAAACAGGGTGTCGCCGTCGTAGGCGTAGAGCATCTGCTCGGAGAGATCGACGGTAATGTGTTTGGTCGTGGGGGCTGTGTCGGGTGTCAGGTACTCGTCGCCGACGTTTTGGAGTGGTAACACCGACCCCGCGATTTCTGCCACGTACCAGTCTCCGGTGACGCGCTCCGGATAGCGCAGGCTGCCGTCAAAAATAATTTTGTACCACTGCAATCCGCCCTGCACCGTTGTGTCCTCTACCTTAAGCACCACGCCGGTGCGCAGGCGTGCGACCACCGGGTACTCTGTGCCCGGGCCGGAGCGCACGTTGACGCAGGTGCCGGTGTCGTAGTATGGGCCGCAGCCGCCGGTTATTTCTATGTAATGAAAGTGTGGAGCCTCGGCGGGGGCGGGCGGCTCGGCGTCCGGCACCACCACGGCCGCCGGCAGGGTAGGGGGCGGCTGCAGCGCCGGCAACCCCCACACGGCAAACACATATAAAGCGGCGACGGTGATGAGGGTTATAGCAAACAGCGGCTTATGCTCAAAATATTTCTGCACGGACTCATTTTAGGCGAGAGCCGGCACTTTTACAATCGCGCACCGCTCATCAAAAACACAGATAGACCGGCGTACCATTGCGACATTAATCTAATATAAATATATGGATACAAAACCCACTGCGTGCACCGCCTGCAATCACGAACACAAAGAGACCGACGGCTCGTGCTCGTGCGGCTGCAAAGTAGACAAGAAATAAGGCGTATCAGCGGTGTGTACAGCCGGCCCAACAGCACGGCCGGCGCATGCCGCCTTTGAGCTTGGAGAGGGCTTTTTTAATGCGGATACCGCGGGTCTCCGCTTTTTTGCCGGATATAACCCAGCAGATCCACTCATTGCGCGCAAGCGGCGTAATGTCCTCCCACAAAGCGAGCACCTTCGGCGAAGCAATAATTTCTTTCTTCAAATCCGCCGGCAGTGTATGTACCGTCCCCGTAGAGACTCCTTTTTTGCTCATAAAGGGTATAGTACCAAATCCTCTTCAACTGGACCTCTCTATAAATAAAAAAGCCGCCCTGGTAGAGCGACTAGTGAGACATCGACGTCAAGCTAAACCAACTTGCGTCAGCAAAGGCAACCTTGCCTTCGTAGGAGAAAGCCACCATCTCAACTAAGTGACCATCGTCTTCTTCCCACTCTCCTTCGGTGAGATCAGGTCTATCCACAACAGTCACAATTGCACCAGCGGGGATAGTGATTGACCCTTCCTCATCAGCCAAGCCCGACACGATTTCGTCGGGGCAGCGAATCTGATCGCCCGGCTTAAATGTCATGAGAGAGCTCTCTTTGGTATTCCCAAGCCTCTTCCGTGAGCAGAAGTACCTGCAGCGCATTTTCTGCCTCCGGAATATTATGAATCGCGTCTGCGATTGGCTCCGGTGCGCCTGCCCTGGTTGGCTCAAACCCAACTTGCTGAGCGGCAACGCGAGCGCTGACTAGGTTGGGAATATTGTTTCTCGCCCGCTTATGAAATTCTACGGCGGCAGCAAGCTTAGCCAAGAATTCTGACTTCCGCATCATTTTTCTCCATTGACCGAAATGAAAACAACTAGACCATAAATTACTACAGTATTAAAGACGTGTCAAACTTTGCTCCGCGGCCAGGACTCGAACCTGGAACCAACTCCTTACACGTCGCCCCAAAATTACTTAAGGGAGTGGACTATATCATCACCCACGTGGGGTGCTTTGGTATCTAGTCTCTACGGCGCCCCCGCGACTATAGCGAGGTTCCCTCGGTGTTGCCCTCCGCAGCGGGTAGGGGTTCACCGATATCCCAAAGTTATTCAATCCGGCTTGCGCCGAAAGGCTGCCTGTCGACAGGGAGCTGCTCTACCATTGAGCTACCGCGGAATGTTCTCGAACGCCTTGAATTATACGTATTTTTGGGCTTTTTTCTAGCGGGGTGGTATGTTTGCAAGATGTCTCAAACCAAACGAACTCACAAGCCTTATGCGTACAAGGTGCGGGTGGGGAAGTCGCGTACCGGCAGGGGAGTGTACGCGCTGGAGCGGATACCCAAGGGCGCGCGCATTCTCGAGTACACGGGTCGCAAGGTCAGCAAGGCCGAGCAGGACAAAGACCGCGGCAAATACTTTTTTTGGGTGAGCGACACCGAGATGATAGACGGCAATATCTCTTCCAACACCGCGCGCTACATCAACCACTCCTGCGCGCCTAACTGCGAGGCCGACGGCCCGGGCCGGCACATCTACATTTCGGCATTGCGCACCATCAAGCCCGGCGAGGAGCTGACGTACGACTACGGCGAGGAGTATTTTAACCGGCACATCAAACCCCGCGGCTGCCGCTGTAACAAGTGCCACTCCCGGTAACAGAGAGGACGGTATAGTGTGAGATATGCCCGTCCATCTACTGACCGACTATCTTTCTATAGTTGTTGGCTTTCAGCTCTATCTCTTTCTCAATAAAGGCTCGGATATAGCAGGCACAGAGCGGTATTTGTATATCATCGGCGCTCTGCTCGGGGCCCTGCTCGGCTCGCGTTTGCTGGCGTTTGTTGCCGATCCGTCGCTCCTCTCCTCCGGCCTCACGCTTGCCGTATTTTTTGCAAACAAGACTATCATCGGTGCAATCCTCGGCGGGATTATCGGTATAGAAATAATAAAGAAGTTCTTGGGGATTACCCGCAGGACGGGTGATAGCGTCGTCGTGCCGCTCATGGTCGCCATCATCATCGGCCGCGTCGGCTGTCAGTTTGCGGGCGTACCTGACGGCACCATCGGTGTCCCGTGCGACTGGGCGTGGTGTTTTATGCAGGGCGACGCCTACCCGCGGCACCCCCTGCCGCTCTACGAAATAGGGGCGCTTCTTGCGGCACTTCCGTTTGTCTACCGTGCGCTCATCAAAAAAGTATTCCCCGAGGGTATGCTGTTTAGATTTTTTATCATCGGGTATCTCGGATTCCGTTTTTTTGAAGAGTTTTTAAAAAACGATCTGCGGGTCTTGTGGTCATTGACGGCGATACAAATTGCCTGTCTTGTGGGGGCAGCTTTTTACCTCTATGATGTCCACAGACAGTTGTCTGCAATACGCAGAGTGATAACTCACGGAGGAGTCTATGACGTACGAGACCGAGGTCGTTGAGTCGCAAGGCGTTTGCTGCGCAAACACCCGCACGCTCGACCATTTTTGCGGCAATGGGTCGCTTCTCAAAAAGGGGATGCGGTCCCGCTGTAACGAGTGCGATGCAGAGGTGTCTGCCGAGGCGTGGAAGTCAAACGACAACCCGCCCCGGGTATACCTGCGCAAGTATTGTCCCGAGCACGGTGTCACTAGCAGCCGGCTCTCCAGCGACGCAGCATTCTACTTTGTCCCTAAGGACGGGGCGGCGTGCGGCTGCGGCCCTGGCGGATGCGGTCCCGCCCCGTTGGGTGAGAACGCAAAAGCCGCGGCACAGCTCCACACCTGTACGCTCGTGGTGGAGATAGTCACCGACTGCAATCTTGCGTGCCCGACTTGTTACGCCGGCTCGCCTCAACGCAAGCCGGGGACGAGCGGCACCTACCTGTCGCTTGCAGACTTCAAGGCGCAGATACTCGGCGTCTTGGCCAAACAGGCCCAACTCGACATCGTACAGTTGTCGGGCGGCGAACCTACCTTGCATCCGCAGCTCTTCGACATCCTCGATTGGCTCGGCGCGCAGGAGGGGGTGGACCAGGTCCTGCTCAACACCAACGGCACCAAGCTTGTTGATGAAGCGTTTGTCCGGCAGCTTGCCGCGCATGCGCCCAAGGGCAAGTTTGGCGTCTACTTGCAATACGATGGTGTCGAGGCGGCGGGACAGACCACACTGCGGGGCGGAGACTTCCGCGCCGCGCGCGAGGTGGCGCTCGCACATTGCGCACGCTACCACCTGCCGGTCGCACTGGTGATGACCGTCACGCACGAGAACAAGTTCTCGTGCGCGGGCGCGCTCGAACGTGCACTCGGAGACGACAACATCACCTGGGTGGTCTACCAGCCGGAGTTCCTCTCCGGCCGCAACGACAAGCAGAAACTCCTGGAAACTCCCATCAACGTTGCCGACATCGTACACTCGGTGGCGCGCGGCGGGGTGATGGACAAGCGGTCGTGGATGCCGCTGCCGTGCAGCGACCCGAACTGCGGTACCGTTGGCTTTATGGTCCGCAAAGAAGGAGCATGGCACCCGGTGTCTAAGTTTGTCGACCTGGGGCAGTTTACGCCGCTGATCGCCAACCGGGTCAACTATGATGTCGACAACACGCTGGCAAACTGCGGGTGCGACGAGTTCAACCTCGGCGATTACCTGACGAAGTTCGGCATCTCGCGCGCCGACATCAAGATGGTGTTCATCAAGCCCTTTATGGATACACGCACGTGGGACAGCGCGCGCATCGCCGCCTGCTGCACCCATGTGCTCACCCCCGAGGGCACGGTGGACAGTTTCTGCCGCTACTACGCCTCGCGATAAGCTATGCACACGCCCGCATCCCGGGCGTGTTTTTTCTGCTACCATCACGGGGTATGCCACCGACCAAAAACTCCGTCCCGCCGCCGACAGAAAAGAAAGGGTGGCTCTTGCCGCGCTGGCAAGTGCGCTGTCTCTATCTTATTGCCATCCTTTTCGGAGTGAGCATGCTCGGTAGTGTTTTTGCGAACACAACACTGACCGTACTTATATTTGCCTGGTTTTTTGCAGCTGCCTTCGGCTTTGTCTTTTCCGTAGTTGTCTTGGTCGAGGGGATTGTCGGCCTTTTTAGAGGACAGTGGGAGCCGCTACTGCGGGCCATTTTGATCGGATTGGTGATTGGGATAGTGGGATATGGCAGTTGCGGATTTAATATGATTGCGGCCGGCCTTTGAGGGTTCTTCATAGCCGTTAGGCTTTGATTTGGTAGAATACGGGCATGCTTAATTACAACATCAAGGGCACCGGGCTCGAGATTACTGACGAGTTGCGTTCCTATGTCGAGCGGCGGCTCGCCCATGCGGACAAGTTTCTCCAAGGCGATCCATCCGCGCTCGTGGCAGTAGAGCTCGAGCACCAAGCGGCGCGCAGCGGCGAGCGCAACCGCGCCGAGTTTACCGTGTCGGCCGCCGGGGCGGTGTACCGCGCCGAGCGCTGGGCCGAGACGATGCACGCGGCTATCGATATCGCCGTCGGAGAGTTGTCCAACGAGCTGGGCCGCGGCAAAAAGAAGCGCATCCACTTGGTGCGCCGCAGTGCGCACGCGGTCAAAGAGTACTTGCGAGGTTGGCGTACACGATAAGTCGCGTGTCGTAGGTTTTTTTAGTGGGCACCCACTCACCCGCACAGGTGATAAGCACCAGCCGCGGCGGGCCGGTCTTTGCAAATATCTCTTTCGTCGGTGCTGTCGCGGGTTCATACGAAGCGACTCGGTCTACCACAAAGCGTCGTACCACGCCGTCTACGTCGGTGACTTCGATGACGTCGCCTTTTTGTATTGCGTCTAGGTGTTTGAAGACTCCGGGGAGTGCCAACCCGTTGTCGAGGTGGCCGTCTATGACCGCGCTCCCGGTAGCTCCGGGTGCGGGTCCATATTTGTACCAGCCTACGTCGGTGTAGTTGCTCGGCGCGGCCATGTTGCCCGCACTGTTTTGTCCCACCGCCTGTACCGCCGCATCGATACCGAGTGCGGGTATGCGCAAGCGAGAGGGCACGCGCGCCGCCGGCACAGCAACCGCCGCCGCAGAGTACTGCGGCGGCGGTTGCTGACGCTCCGGCGCATAGGCCGTCGCGTGCACCAGGGTGGCGCCGAACAAAATTACTCCGGTTGAGAGCAGACCCCAGCCGATAATCCTGTTGCGCATAGAACGGTTAGGCGCGCTGGAGGCGCACTATCCCTGCGGCTGTCCCGAGGAGCGCGAGCAGGAGTAGGCCGGCAAATGCGGGGAGCTGACCGCCTGCGCCCGTGTTAGGCAGGCCGGGGGTGGGGACGGGGATAGGGACGCCGGGGCCGACGATGGTGAACTCGCCCGAGAAGGGGATACCCGCGTTAATGCCGGCACCGACCGAAGTCGTGGTGGCTCCTCCTGCCATTGCAAACACGTTGCCCGGCATAAATGCTACGCCGAGTATGAAGCCCGGTGCGCTAGAGGTGATGCTACAGACGACGCCGAGTGTGGCAGAGCTGTTTGCGTTGATAAGGAACGGCGTGTCGAGATTTATCACATTGGAAGTGCCCGGCACCGTCAGGACGTTCGACCCGCTGGAGAGGTTGGTACCCAACGCGGCGATATTTTGGACCCGGCAGTTGTTGACCAACCCTGTGTTTGCAAGCACCAACGGCAAAGCCCGTACGCCGACCTGTGCGGCACCCGGGTTCGAGAGCGTATAGTAAGCCACCGTGGCGTTCTGTGCGCCGCCGCTCACCGAGGTGGGGAAGCTCCCCGCGACGTTGAGCACGGGCGGAGTCTGGGCAAAGGCGACCCCGGACATAAGGAGACCGCCAATGACGGTGGCTCCGAGCCCGATATTTTTAATACTGTTCATACGAGTTATATAAGGGGTCGAGGTGATAAATAATTAAAACCGACTCCAGTCTCAACTATGAACGGTGTGTCATTAAAAGTGCATGAAGCGGCCGCTAGCGTTGGCCGCGCAGATACTCGGTGTAGGACATCTCTTTTTTGCCTTCGGGGATTACCGTCAACAGTTCCAGTTCCTCGCCGTTCATCCGCGCTTCAGTAACTAAGACCCTTTTCCCTTTTGTGTTTAGAAGATATGCCCGCGGGCTTTTGTCGAACGCCCGGATTTTCAGAAAGTTTTTTCGAGGACTGTCCTCCATACGTAGCAGGGCATCTTCGTCTTTAAACTTTCTGGTATAGGTCGCGTACTTCTCGTCCTGCGGCTCGGGGAGTAGCGTGCCGTCCAACCAGCCGGGCAGTACCTCGGCGAGCAGGTTTGCCCCCTCGGTAAAGAGCATCTGCGAGAGCAGGAGCCCTTTGGGGGGCCAGTCCTCCGGTGCTATGGTGATGCGCGCTTGGGCCAAGACGGGTCCGGCATCCATCTTTTCCTCCATCAGCATGATAGTGACGCCGGTCTCGCGCTCGTCGGCCAATATTGCCGAGACGTACGGCGAAGGGCCCCGGAACTTGGGCAGCAGCGACGGGTGGATATTGAGCGCGCCGTGGCGCGGGAGGTCGAGGACTTTTTTGGGCAACAACTTGCCGTAGGAGGCGACCACAAAAAAGTCCCAGTCCGTGTTGTACAGCTCATCAGGCAATTCTTTGCTGTCGATTATTACGACGGGCACGAGCCCCAGGCGCTCCAGTTGCTCCAGAGCGTAGCTCGAGTCGATAGAACTCCCAAAAAAGGCAAAACGCTTAGACGCCATGTTTTTCTTTGAGTTTTGCGCGGGCGCTCTGCATATCCTCATCCTCCTCAATATGCACGGCCTTGTCTATATATAGTATGCCGTCGAGGTGGTCGCACTCGTGTTGGAAGATGTGTCCCACCAGCCCCGAGCCGTGGTAGGTGATAGGGTTGCCCTGCTCGTCCTGCGCTTTGACCGTCGCTTTTTCGTGGCGTATAACCGTTCCATATTTGCCGCGGACCGACAGGCACCCTTCGGACATCTCGACTTTCTTTTTTGACAGGCGCGTCAGGGTGGGGTTTATAAACACACGGTCGGGAGGAGACGGAATCTGCTCGTCTTTTTTTTCCTGAAACACACTCCCCGCTACCACAAAAATGCGTAGCGGCTCGCCGAGTTGGGGTGCCGCCAGCGCGACGCCAAACTCTTCGGCTGCCAGCGCCTTTTTCATCTTCGCGATGAGGGCCTGTATCTTGCGGGAGGAAATGTCCTTTTTGGGTACGGGGGCGGCCTTCATGCGCAACACGGGGTCGCCGTCCTGTACTATTGGGTCCTTCATAGTCCCTACTATATACTGACTAATATGCAGCATATCAAGGCCCATATGCAGAGCGACTCGCCGCGTAGTAAGCGCGAGCGAGCGACCGAGCGCGGCGAGCTGATGAAATATTTTATGGAGCACCTCAACACGAGCCGCAAGCGCGACGGGCTGCCTTTACTCACGATGCCGCGCATGGGTCGCCTCCTGCTGGCCATACCCACCAAGGACCTCTACTATCTGCAGTCGGTGTGCGACCAAGCCAAAGATTTTTCCAAAAAATTCTGGTGGGAGATAAATCCCAAAAACCATCCCGAAAAAAATGAGCAAAAGTAAGTTAATAATCGAGGGGTTAAACGGCGTCCGCGGTTTGAGCGGCGAGATTGCTGTGGCGGGGGCAAAAAATGCTATCACCAAAATTTTCCCTGCAACTATCCTTTTTGAAGACGAGGTGCGCATCACCAACGTCCCTGCGATAGAAGACGCCGCGCGCATGACCGAACTGGTGCAAGCGGCTGGCGGTCGTGTGGAGCGGGAAGGGTCAAACGCCACCGTGTTTCAAGCCGCAAATTGGAATCCTGTTCTCGACAAAAAAATCGCCGAGCGACTGCGGGCATCTATAGTCTTTACAGGCCCCTTGTTGGCACGCACTGGCAGGGTGGAGTTTCCTTTCCCCGGGGGATGTGTACTTGGTGAACGCTCTATCGACCTGTTTTTGATGGGTTTTAAAACAATGGGTGCAGTGGTCGAAGAGGATGATAGTTATTTCCGCATACACACGAGCGGCAAACTCAAAGGAGCACGCATCACTTTTCCTTTTATATCGGTTACCGCTACCGAGACGTTGATGATGGCGGCCACGTTGGCCGAAGGTGAGACGATTTTAGAAAACGCCGCGCTCGAGCCCGAGATTGCCGACATGGCATTTTATTTAAACGAATGTGGTGCTCGGATTGAAGGCGCAGGCACCTCCACTATAAAAATTACGGGAGGCCAATTATTACATGCGGGGGGTATCACGTTTGATACGCCGCCCGACCGGATAGAGACCGGCAGTTTTGTGATGCTTGCAGCACTGGCAGGGAGCGATGTGTTGGTCTCGCACTGCAACCCGTCGTGGCTCACCACACCACTTTCGCTTTTGCGCAAGGCGGGGGTGCCGCTCGAGATTGGCAAAGATTATATTCGCGTGCAGGCGGCGGGGGTTACTGCTCCGTACAAAATGTTTTCTGTCCGGACGCACGAGTATCCGGGCTTTTCTACCGACTTGCAGGCGCCGACAGCTGCTTTTCTTAGTCAGTGCGAGGGCGAGGGTAACATTTTAGAGACCATATTCGACGGTCGGTTTCGGTATGTCGACGACTTGGTCCGGATGGGAGCTGATATGAGCGTCATGAATCCGCACAGGATTCTTATAAAAGGCCCCAGAAAATTGACTGCAAAAAATATGGAGAGTCCCGACTTGCGCGGGGGTTTGGCCTACTTGATAGCGGCAAGCGTGGCTGAAGGCACCTCCACTATAAACAACGCCTACCTTATAGATAGAGGCTATGAGCGCATCGAAGAGCGCCTCGCCGCCCTTGGTCTCAATATAAAAAGAGAGGAGATATAAATATTCAAAGTATCTAACGGTCGTTAGGTATATTGAATATTTTTGGAAAAGAAAAAACCGCGTGAGATACGCGGTTGGGAGGCTCAAGTAGATGAGTCTAAGTCTTCGTAGATTTTTTGAGCCAAGGCGGCGATCAACACGTTTCGGTTGAGGCCGTAGTTGCCGAGGAGAAGGTCTTTTCCAAGACCCTCAACAGACTTGTTAGCGATCTCCAGGGCCTTTGTGGCCCTTTTCTGAAGATTCTTTTCCCGGTCTGCTCGGACTGCTTGGGCCGCTGTATCGTCAGCCATGACTACCTCCACTCCAAATTATCTGTGCGCAGTATTATACTTTATTTCATATATGTCAATAGTCGTTTGTTTTGCCCGGCAGGGCAGAGTATCATTGCCTTGCGATGTCATTCTTCTCTCCTAAGCTCGGGATAGACCTCGGGACGGCCAACACGCTGGTGTACGTGCCGGGTCACGGGGTCGTGCTCAACGAGCCGTCGGTGGTCGCGATTTCTGAAATTGATAAAAGGATCCTTGCCGTCGGCGCGGAGGCCAAAGAGATGATTGGCCGCACGCCCGGCGAAATTGTGGCGTATCGGCCCATGCGCGACGGCGTTATCGCCGACTATCGCATCACGCAAGCGATGCTGCGCTACTTTATCCGCAAGGCGTCGGGGCGGTTTCAACTATTTAAACCCGACGTGATGATCAGCGTCCCGACCGGGGTCACCTCGACCGAGCGCCGCGCGGTGGTCGAGGCGGCAATACGGGCGGGTGCCAAAAACGCCTATGTGGTCAAAGAGTCGGTGCTCGCGGCCATTGGCGCGGGGATACCGATACACGAAGCAAAGGGCCACATGGTCGTCGACATAGGCGGCGGCACGACCGACGTGGCGGTGATATCGCTCGGCGGCATCGTATCTTCGACCAGCGTCAAGTGCGCGGGGGACAAGCTCGATCGCGCTATCGCCGACTACATTAAAAAGACATTCAACCTGGCGATAGGCGAGAAGACCGCCGAAGACGTCAAAATCGGCATCGGCTCTGCGGTGCCCGTGAGCGAGGAGTTGGTGATGGCCGTCCGCGGCCGCGACTTTATCACCGGGCTCCCGCGTTCGGTAGAACTCAAGACCAACGACATCGTCAAAGCGATGGGCAAGGAGCTCCGCGAGATCATCAAAGCCATCCGCGATGTCCTGCAGGACACGCCGCCCGAGCTTGCGGCCGACATCATCGACACGGGGATCACTATGACCGGGGGGAGCAGTCTGTTGCGCAACTTTGCCGAACTCGTGCTCCGGCGCACGGGGGTCAAAGCCCAGGTAGCTGACGACGCGCTGTACTGTGTGGCCAAAGGTTCGGGCATCGCACTCAACCACCTCGACACGTACAAAAAGGCGATCATCGCGAAGCGCTAACACCATGACGCATCACGCGTACTATATAGAAGGTCCGCTCTCGCAGTTCGAGGGATATAAGGAGAGCCTCAAGCCTTTTTGGGCCCGGCAGTACGAGCGCTTTGGGGTCGATGAGTCGCGCGAGCTTATCGCGCTCACATCGCTTAAAAACTTTGCAGACGCCACTTTTTTTGTGGGCGCCTCCTCAATCACCACCGAGGCCCAACAGGCGTTGCTTAAACTACTCGAAGAGCCCCAAGAGGGGACTACGTTTATTTTTTTGGTCCCGCACGGGGTTTTATTGCCTACGGTTCTTTCGCGCATGATGCAGATGGAAAAAGTGTCGACAGCTCATAAAAAAGTCCTCGGGTCTCCTGTCTCGGCCAAGACCCATGAGGCCGGCAGGCCAGACTATTTTTCTGAACTCTCGACACTTTTTCTCCGAGTGGGTGGCAAAGAGCGTAGCGATATGATTGCCAAGTTACTAAAAGATGACGAGGGGACCAAGGAGCGCGTGCGCGACTTCGTCAACGCGCTTGAGGTCACACTCGCAGAGCAAAAAAGTAGCCCACAACAGCGCCAAGGGCTCGCCGACCTTGCTATGGTGCGCGGCTACCTTGCCGACCGTAGCCCCAGCCTCAAAATGCTACTTGAACATCTGGCACTATGCTTGCCAGTTTTGTAATAGTGCCGTATAGTATTTTCAGATTTCTTTGAGGGAGGAAGCAATGGCTACGTGGGTAAAACGCACGATAAAAGTGTTTAATCATGATGGGTTTACGTACTATCCTAAAGCGCGGGCACTTGTCCGCGGCGAGAGATCGGTAGTGTTGCAGCCAATCGGCAATGTGTTGTTTAACTGTCTCGCTGAGGCAAAAGGAAAAACGGTGTCGGATGAGGTATTCCTACGTGCACTGCACGCGTTTGATGGTCAAGTCCATCACCACAGCATCTTGCCTATGCAAATGAGTAAAATCCGTCAAGCGTTAGACAAGCTGGTTAAAAAAGGTGGCACCTACATTATTAATGATTGGGGCGTGGGCTACCGGCTTGGGTCAAAACATGTAACCAAGTCACCGATAAAAGTCTTACACGGGCCCAACAACAAACAGCTTACCCGCCGCCTCGAAACGTTGAACGGTAAGCTACTCGCAGCGACCGCTTAGTGGCGGTAAGGGCATCTTTCTCAAGATGCCTTTTTTGTTACTATACCACCATGACTTCAAAGAAGTTGGTCGAACGCAAGGCACGTATAAAAAAACTCGACCGGGCGCTCAAAAAGCTTTTTCCCGATGCCCGTATAGAACTCAATTACAAAAATCCGCTACAACTTTTGGTGGCGGTACAACTGTCGGCCCAGTGTACGGATAAAATGGTCAACAAAATAACCGAGAAGTTGTTCAAAAAATATAGGACACTCGATGCATACGTGCGGGCCCGGCCCAAAGAGTTTGAGCAAGATATAAAATCGTCCGGCTTTTATCGCGCCAAAACCAAGAATATACTTGCGGCGGCCACCATGCTCAAAAAGGACTTCGGCGGCAGGGTGCCTAAAACAATAGGGGAGATGTTGCGTCTGCCGGGTGTAGCTCGCAAAACGGCGACGGTGGTGCTCAAAGAAGCGCACGGTGTCGTGGCCGGCATCACCGTGGACACGCACGTGATTCGGTTCGTACAACGATATGACCTATCTGACTTTAAAGACCCGGTGCGGATAGAGAAAGACCTCATGCAGCTCCTCCCCAAAAAAGAGTGGGGGCACTTTACCCACCGCGTCATCCACTATGGCCGCTACCTTGCCCCGGCGCGGCGCTACGACACCGCGACCGACCCTCTTATTAAGATATACCAAAAAGCGGCTCAAAAATTCAGAGTTTGATATACTACTCCCATGGCATACGATTTTAAACCTTTTGAGAAGCGAATTAAGGAGATTGAAGAGCGGGCAAGCAAGGAGCTCGCCGGTATACGCACCGGCCGTGCGGCACCCGCGATACTCGACGGGGTGCAGGTAGAAAGTTATGGTACGCGGGTCCCCGTTGTGCAGGTAGCCACGGTCAATGTCGAAGACGCGCGTACCATCCGTATCACACCGTGGGATATGTCGAACGCCAAAGAGATTGAAAAGGCCATCATGCAGGCCAACCTCGGGCTCTCGGTGGGGATGGATGAGAAAGGCGTGCGGGTCAACTTTCCCGAGCTCACCAGCGAGCGCCGCGCGCAGTTGGTAAAGCTGGCTAAAGAAAAGGTCGAGGAGTTGCGCACCGAGCTGCGCAGTGCGCGCGACCACGTCTGGAACGATATTCAAAAACAGGAGAAGGACAAACAGATGACCGAGGATGACAAATTCCGCGCCAAGGACGAGATGCAAAAACGTGTCGACGCCGCCAACAAAACCTTTGATGCGGCGCTCGAGCGCAAAGAAAAGGAGATAGCCGCATAACGCTCTATGTTTCTGCTTATATTTATCGCGATACTGGTCGCCCTGATCTGGGTGCACGAGCTGGGGCACTTTAGTGCGGCCAAACTCTTTGGTATACGAGTCGACGAGTTTGCTATCGGGTTCCCTCCGCGACTACTCACGGTGCAGTGGGGCGAGACGCGCTACTCGGTCAATCTGTTGTTGGTGGGCGGCTATGTAAAGATCCACGGTGAGGACCCTGGCACCGATGCGCGTGACCCGCGCAGTATGGCAGGCCGCAACAGGGGCGTGCAGGCGCTCGTTGTGGTCGCGGGTATCGCGATGAACCTTATATTCGGCTGGCTGATGCTCTCGGCCGGCTATATGGCGGGGATGCCGGCTGCAGCTGACCATCAAGGATATGGCACGGTAGAACATCCGCAGGTTACGGTGGTTGCGGTCGTACCAGGCTCGCCCGCGGCCCGCGCGGGGCTCGTGCCGGGTGACACTATCGACCTTGTCACGACCGGGAGCGCGCACCTCGATGCATCGCACGCGACCGCGCAGCGCGTACAAGATTTTATAGCTGCGCATGCGGAGGAGAGTTTTGTTTTTTCTATCACGCGTGATGGTGTGCAGAGTAACCCCGTGCTCAAGGCCGAAGCGGGGATAGTAGAAGGCCGCAAAGCGGTGGGTATACAAATGAACGATGTTGGTGTACTGCAGCTGCCCGTGCACCTTGCCTTGCTCGAAGGTGCCCGGGCGGCAAAAGATATGACCATGCAAACCGCCGCGGGCCTCGGGACCTTTTTTGGACAACTGTTTACGGGCAGGGCGCAGTGGGATGACGTCGCGGGCCCGGTGGGGATCGCGGGCGTAGGTGCCGGCGCGGTCAAAGACGGCTTTGCCTCGGCAGTAGTTATTACCGCGCTCATCTCTATCAACCTCGCGCTCATCAACCTTATCCCCATACCCGGGCTCGACGGCGGGCGGCTGCTCATCATCGGGCTCGAGGCCGTGCTGCGGCGGCCCGTGTCTCCAAAAATAATAACCGCCTTCTCTCTTGCCGGCTTTGCACTCATTATCTGCCTCATGGTGGCGGTGACCTACCACGACATCGCCCGCTTGATTGGGTAAATAAAAACCGCCACCCGGGTGTGGGTGGCGGAGACGCGAATCGGCGTCAGGAGAATTTCTGGTCGTGACCGACGATGACCACGGCGCCCTGAAGCGGCGCCGGGGTTTCGAAGACCAGCGCGCCGTCGGCAAAGCGGGTGACGCCCGGGACCATCTGCATCACCGCGAGGCGATGGGTGGGCTCGGTGTCGTCGGCGACCGGCTTGAGGTCGATGTAGACGAACCTGCGTCCATCCTGGTGCTCCTTGACGAACACCTCCGTTTTTGCGGTGACCTTCTTGCCGACATAGTCGTCGGGCCGCTCGGTGTGGACATGGATGTTGACCATGCCGCCCTTCACGACCTGTGGGAACTGGAGGTAGCAGATTGCTCCGCCCTCCGGATTCGGTGCGCTCAAGGTGCGAGCGTTAGCCGGAACCTTGAGCTGAACGACGCCGCCGCTCCACAGCAAGTCGCGCTTGGCGACCGCCACGGGCGGACGAACGTCGATCTTCATTTGGTCCGGCACATCCGGGGCAGACGAAAGTCCTGCATCGCGCAGGGCAGTCTGTAGTGAGGGCATTGGTAGCCTCCGTTGGTGGGTACTAGGGGAACTATAGGTAGTGTATCACGTCTACAGCAAATGTCAAGTTTTTGCTCGGGACGCTTTTTGGGCTTACAATGCTTTGACATGCGGCAATCACAACTCTTTACCAAAACGCGGCGCGAGGCTCCAACGGATGAGGTTTCTAAAAACGCAC
>SICK01000006.1 GCA_009691465.1 Candidatus Kaiserbacteria bacterium
CGTCCACGCGGCTGATGTACGAGTAGGCTTTGGCTTTGGAGCGCGTACGGGTAGCGGACTTTTCTTTTTGTTTTGTTTCGTTCAAGTCCAAATTAGTGACATCAATCGGATACGTACTTGCAGTACCGTCATAGAGAGAAATTTTTTTACCTGCGGCAAAGCAATCGGCTATCTCGTCGGCACGTTCGTTTCCAACAATGCCGACATGTCCTCCCACGTAGTGCCACCTGATGGGCCCGCGGGCCTCAACGACGTTCAACAAGGTCTCCCACAATTCCCGGTTGAGTACGGGTTTTTTCTGCTTAGTCATCCAATGGTTCTCTTTCCATCCGCGTACCCACTTGGTGATACCGTTGATGACGTAGGAGGAATCCGTATACACCTCGATAGTGCTCTCCGAAGATACATTCGCAAAACGTAGAGACTCTAGTGCGGCGGTCAGCTCCATACGGTTGTTGGTCGTATGTGCCGCGGTACCCCCAAGTTCGACTATCTTCTCTCCTATAACAGTTACAACTCCCCACCCACCCGGGCCGGGGTTGCCTTTTGAAGCCCCATCACAAAAAATCAAAACTTTTTCCATTCTTTTAGAGTACATCAACCACACGGATACGGGGAGAGCCACGCCAGTCTGCTTCTACATGACCAACGACGTCCACCCGCTCGCCTGCTACCACTTTTTTAGAGAAGGAGTCGGGCGTGGAGAAGAACGCAATGCCTCCAACCCGCGCGCCGCCTTGCTCAAGTTGGACCTCAAGATGATCCTGTGCTTTGCCGAACATCCGCGTGCTCGCAATGGTGGTACCGCGGAATATAAAGAGTGGCTTTTCGTTTCCTACACCAAACGGGGCAAGTTGCTTGAGACTCTGGTGCGCCTGCGGAAGTTCTGCGAGCGAGAGCTCGCGGTCCACCACGACCTCGACCACTGCCGCTGTGCCGAACCCCAGCGCCGTGTACGCATCGTTGAGCCGTGCCGGCAGTGTATGCACACGCTCTTCCTCAAGCGAGAAGCCCCCCGACGCCGCATGGCCGCCAAAGTGGCCAAAAGCATCGCCCGCACTTTGCATCAGCTCGACGATATTGACCGTGCCGTCGCTGCGACAGGAGCCGCGGATGGTGTCACCACCCTCACGACCCCACAAAAAGACCGTCTTGCCGTGCGCTTCTACCAATTTGTTTGCGACCAATCCCAAAATCCCCGGCCGCCAGTTGGGGTTGCCCATCACGATGATCGGCGAGAGGGTGAGGTCCATCCCCGCCACGCGCTTGTTGACCTCTTTGACGGTCGCGGCCACGAGCCCCTTGCGCATGTCGTTGATACGGTTGAGCTCGGCGGCGAGCGTCTTAGACTCGTCCTCTCCTTGCGCGGCCAACAGTGCGGCGGCAGCCTGCGGACTGTCCATGCGCGACGCGGCGTTGATGCGCGGAGAGACCATAAAGGTGATGTCGTCCTCGGTGAGCGTGTGCGCGCTTATACGCAAGAGTTTGAGCAACGCGGCGATCCCCGGGCGCCGGCCCCGGCGCATCACCAACAGGCCGTTGCGGGCCAGCATCCGGTTCTCCCCCACCAAAGGCACCATGTCCGAGAGCGTTGCGATGCCCACCAGGTCCAAAAACCACTTTTCCTGGCCTTCGGCAAAGCCGGCGGGACGATCTTTTAAGAGGATGGCTTGCACCAGCTTCCACGCGACGCCCGCGCCGCAGAGCCCGTCGAACGGGTACTTACTTTTAGCAAGTTTAGGATTGATGAGCGCGAGCGCCGCCGGCAACACCTCGGGCTCCAAGTGGTGGTCGGTCACGATCGTGTCGATGCCTTTTGTTTTTGCATACTCGATAGCCTCTACCTCGGTGGTGCCGAGGTCGATGGTGATCATCAGCGTGTTGCCCGCCTCGGCGAGCTCGTCTATCCCCTCTTTATTTAATCCGTACCCTTCTTTGTGACGGTGCGGGATGTAGTGCGTGATTGCAAGTCCGTATGTACGGAGAAACTCGGCTAACATCACCCCGCCCGGGATGCCGTCGCAGTCGTAGTCGCTCCATACCGCAACCTTCTCCCCCTTCTCCTTTGCAAGCCGGATCCGTTCGACCGCGACACCCATGTCGGGGAGGAGAAACGGGTCATGGCTATCGCGCACAAAATCGGGGTGCAAAAAATCTTCGTGCTCTGCAGGGCCCACCCCGCGGGCAAGGAGCAAGTGCGGTAGGAGCTCTTCGTGCAGCCGCTCTCGTACCCGATAGGACCTCATTCGGGTTAGTATACTAGAGTCATGCCCGACTGCATTTTTTGCAAAATAGTCGCCGGAGAAATACCTTCGCAGAAGAAGTTCGAAAACGAGCGCTTCCTCGCATTTTTGACCATCGACCCCAAGGGGCCACAACATACTCTGCTTATACCCAAAGCACACTACCAGTGGTTTACAGACCTGCCGGATGACGTCTCCGACGAGCTGTTCAGAATAGCCAAGCGGCTGGCCAAAGAATTAAAAGAGGAGACAAAGAGCGACTACGTGCGGCTGGGTATCGTGGGCAAAGATGTGCCCCACGTGCATGTGCACCTAGTGCCGCAGCGCCTCGATGCCCGGCAAAGTGCCGGTGACCAAGAACTCTAGCATCGCCCCGCCGCCCGTTGATACAAAAACTTTTGACGGGTCGAATGTATATTTTTCGACCGCGGCGGCGGTGTCACCGCCGCCGACCACCGCAGGTACTGCGCTCGCTGCGAGCGCAGCGGCAAGTACATCGGTCCCGTCGCGGTAGCCTTGCTCATAAATCCCCATCGGGCCGTTCCAAAGCACGAAGGGAGCTTGAGAGATTTTTTCTACCCAGAGTTTTGCAGTGGCGGGACCGATGTCGATGATGCCTTCGTTGGCGCGGATGTCTACCACCAACCCCGAACGCTCGGCGTTGGAGCTGTTTTCGGCGAAGATCGCATCGGTCGGCACCACCAGATGCTCATCTGCCGCGATGTCTGCGGGGACCGGTGTCTGCGAGACCAACGAGGCACCAAACGGCAACCCACGCGCTTTGATAACGTCGTTGGCCAAAGCGCCCCCGAGCAACACCTCGCTGTACAGTGCGAGTAGCTTTTTTATCAGCGGGACCTTTGTTTCGAACTTTGCCCCGCCGATCAGAGCGACACTGCCCGGTGGGGGCGTCAGCGCAGGCTCAAGATGAGCTACTTCAGCAAGCAATCCGAGCCCCGCCGCGCTCGGCAACAAGGCAGGGAGGCCAACCATAGAGGCGTGGTTTCGATGCGAGTTGGAGAAGGCATCGTTGACGTACACGTCACCGAGTGATGCCAACTCTTGAGCAAACACCGGGTCGTTGGTCTCCTCGCGGGGGTCGAAACGCAGGTTCTCATGGACTGCTATCTGCGGCGCGTTCAGCAACTCCCGGAGCCGCTGTGCCACCGGCGCCACCCGGGTCGCTTGATCGTCGGGAGTCTTAGGACGCCCAAGGTGTGTCAACACGACAATGCTGCTTGCTCCGCGTTCTATCAGCAGCTTTAGTGTCGGGAGCGCCGCTTTGATGCGCACATCATTTTCTATCTTGCCGTCCTTAAGCGGTACGTTAAAGTCGACGCGCACGAGGACTCGCTTCCCCGACACATCTATATCCCGAACACTGGTTATGTTTTGCATGTTCATACTCCGATATTGCAATACTTCTCCATGCACTATGCAAAAAACATCGCCCCAATGCAATCAATTACTTTTTGCATTGTTTCAAAATTGCTACAAAATCATCCAGCGTGGCGCTCGCGTGGCCGACCAAAAAACCGCCCACGCCGCCTTCGACAAGGAGCTTTTGCGCATTGTCCCCCTCGACCGAGCCGCCGTACAGTATCCGCACCTTGAGCGCGTCGGTTCGACCCAAAAGTTCGGCCAGCGTCTTGCGTATAAAAATGACTGTCTCTTGGAGCTCCTCCGCCTGCATAGCGTCTTGCGCGCTCTTGCCTATCGCCCACACCGGCTCATAGGCCACCACCAACTTGCCGGCCAAACTTTGCGCACCGCGCAGCGCCGAGGCAAGCTGCTCTTCTATAAAATTCCAATGGCTGCCGTCTTGCGTGCGCTCTTGCTCGCCGACGCAGAGCACCGGGACGAGCCCCGCCTCGGCGGCGCGGACCAACTGCTCGTGTACCGCCTCGTTGGTGTCGCTCACTGCTCTGCGCTCGGAGTGTCCGATGATTACAAAACTCGCGCCGGCGGCTTTAAGCATCGCGGATGAGACCTCGCCGGTATGTGCGCCGTCCGCGTGCGCCGACACCGCTTGCGCTCCCACTTTTATACCTTTGAGTAGCGGCAGGATGCTAAACGATGGGGCAAGCCATACTTCTACCCCGCCGATAGTTTTTAGTTTTCGTTTAAGCCCCGCAACATACGCTTTGGCCGCCTCTTGCGACTGCACGTACATCTTCCAGTTGGCTATAACCAGGAGTTTTTTTGCCATCTCCAAAACTATACCATTTTTAAAACCCACGTTTTATATACAAAAAACCGCCAAACGGCTGCGAGTATTAGAGGTACTCACAGCCGCTTGGCGGCTTTATAGTAGGGCGGTCTTGCGACCGCCCGGGGGTTAGCGGCTCCCGAGCCACGCACCGAAGCAAGCGGCAAAGATGCCGCCTGGTATCGCCGCGATGCTTACCAGCACTACGGCCGGGTCGTACCCAACCGTGAGCAACAACACTACTGCAGCCAGAGCTTCCTGCATTGTCCTTCTCCCTGTTTTTGCAGAATGGGGACCTCTACAATCTTGCGATTGCGGTCCTCGGTCAGGCGCGCTCGACATAAAATATTGCGCAGCGCGACCTGGCCGGGGACAACAAACTTTCCTGAACAAACCTCCCAAAAGTCGAGGGGTTTGAGACAGGAGTCGCTCGGGGTTGCCGAGCGACTCATGAACACGCTTGTATTAAACTCGGTACCCGGCGAGGTACCGCTCGAGCAGCTCTTCGGCCTTATCCTGCAGGCCGTGCTTTTCGAGATAAACAGCGAACGCCATCACGTCATCCTCCGTCACCTTGCGGTGCGGCAGGTGGATGCGCCGCAGCCCTTCCCACGACAGGAGACCGGCCGGGGTGCCCTTACAGGTGACCACAACCGCATTGGCTGCACTTGAATTAATTCCGCACATTGTATTTCTCCTTGTATTACCCGCGACTATCGCGGGTTTAAACGGCGACCGCACTATGCGATGCCTCGTACCGTACCTACCCGGATGGAGTAAGTCCGGCGACGAGGAACAACAGTTTGTTGCTTCCTTATCACCTATGCAGTTGTCAGAGACCGGTTGCAAAAAGAAAACGGCTAAGAATTGGCTTCCTCGAGGAGAAAAAAATTTCTTAACCGTTTTGCTCCTCCTCTAAAGAAGCGCTTCAGCACCTATGTCTTAGCTCTCAATGCTCTGGGACAAGTATATACCCTTTCTTGACTTTTGTCAAGTCCCATTGTTTAGAATACCAAAAAACCCTTATTTTAGGCCATTTTTTGCCCCAATTACGAAAGCTCCATAATTTCCTCGATGCTAGTGAGCCCCTCTGCAGCCTTAAACAGCCCGTCTTCCAGCAAGGTCAGTCCAACCCCCTCCCCTCCTACAGACACCTCCTGCAAACCGACCATCCCTTGGTAGCCGTCGGTGCAGTGGCTGCAGGAAATAGCGCGGGGGAAGGCAACGTCCTTCCACGGAGTGTCTTTGTCGAGCTTCCCTTCTTCTTTAAGCGCGGCGAGCACCGCGCCAAAGTTGGCAGTACTCTCGAGCGTGTCGTTTTGTACTCGCGTGAGTTTGCGTTTGTCCAAAAATTGCTTGGTACAGAGCTTGCGTACCACCCCTGTTTTTATAGCAAGGTCCGCTTGGGGCAAGAGTTGTGCGTCTTCCACCACTGCGATGACCAACACGCCGCGCTTGGCCGCCGCAGCGGCAACATCGGCCGTCTCGCGATCGACCACCGCATCGAGTGCGACCACATCGGGGTCGGTGCGCAAAGCAGCGCGCAGTGCCGCCGCCATCGACAGCCCCGCCGAGGCCAAGTCGGTCTGCGCCACACGGGGAAATGCGTAGGACACCTCGCGCTCAACCGTTGCGACCGAAAGTTCTGGCGTGTTGAGCACATCGATCAAGGTATATAGGAGAGTGGATTTCCCGCTGCGCCCTTCAATAGTCAGTAACCCTTTCTTGCGCAATAAAAAGCCGTGCACGCGCTCAAGCGCCTCGCCGTGGAACCCTAAACTCTCCAGCGTGTAGCCGCGGCGAGACTGCTCGCGCACCACACTTACAACCAGCCGCTCGCCGCGCACCACCGGGACGGTCGAGACGCGCAGTGCGATGTCCTCGCCGCTCCCCAGGTCGACCCGCACGCGCGCCTCTCGCGAGAGCGCTCCGCCCGTGAGCCCCGCGAGCGAGCGCAGGCGCAGCAAAATATTTTTGCCCGCGGCGGGCGTGAGCGTCATCGAGTCATGCAAAACGCCGTGGATACGGTAGCGCACCAGCAGGCCCCGCTCGTCTAACTGCAAGTGTACGTCGGACGCGCCCGACTGCAGGGCGTGTCGCAACAGGGTGTCGAGCAAGTTGTCGCCCTGCTCTTGTTCGAGCGCCTTGCCGTACACCTCGCGGAGGTGCTTTTGGTAGAACCGGAGCGCGTGCCGCAGCGAATCGTCGGTCGTAAGCCGCGGCACTACCCGGTAGCGCGACTGCAAAAAGCCCAGGTGTTCGAGATCATCGAGGTTGAGAAGGGCGACCTCGAGCGAGTTGTCGCGCAGGTTGTACCCCACCGCGTTGTGCGTGCGTGCAACGGGCTCGGGGATAAGCAGGAGGGCGTCTAAAGAAATATCGTCATGTCCCAAAGTGACAAACGGCACTCCCAGTTTGTGCGCCAAAGCATGCCGATGTTCATCATCGCCTAAACTTTCTCTCCGCAACCATCCCCGCTCTTGCTCCATTGACACTATTATAACCGAGGAAAGCGAGCCAAATAAAAGCTCGCTTTTATTTGCGAGCGACGCAGGTTCTATCGGCGCTTGACGCCGATATATAATACGAGTAGGATAAGAGCATCTGATAACTGCCCCGAGTGGGCGGTTTTCTCTTTATAAGGGGTCAGATATTTAGAGGATTCCCTCCCTAAACGGTTCGGGATTCTCAAAATTAATATCTTAATTTAATTTTGGAAATGTTTGATCTCAAAGTAATGAACTCCGTGCTCGCCGAGCTCGAGGAGGAACGCGGCATACCGCGCGAGAAGGTGATCGAGGCCATCGAGGCCGCTTTGGCGACCGCGTACAAAAAAGAGTACGCCAAAAAAGGCCAGGTCATCCGCGCGCACATCGACCTGAATGCCGGCACGACCGAGTTTCAACAGGTCAAAACCGTCGTCGACGACAGCACCGTGCGTTTTATCACCGAAGAAGAGGAGATGGAGGAGGAGCCCGCTCCGCCCGCGCTCGACCAAGACGGCAATGCCATCGCCCCCCTGCCCCGCTACAACGAAGAGCAGCATATAAAGATAGAGGACGCCAAGTTTATCAAGCGCGACACCAAAGTGGGTGATGAGCTGGTCTTCCCGCTCGAGGCCGAGGACAGCTACGGCCGCATCGCCGCGCAGACCGCCAAACAAGTCATCATCCAAAAGATCCGCGAGGCGGAAAAAGTCTCGGTCGTGGCCGAGTACGGCGCGCGCCAAGGCGAGATAGTCTCGGGCACCGTGCAGCGCATGGAACGCGGCAACATTTACATCGACCTTGGTCGCGCCACCGGCATACTCCCGTACGACGAGCAGATCCCCGGCGAGCGCTATCGCCAAGGCGAGCGCATTCGCGGGCTTCTGTACCAAGTAGAGGAGTCGCCGCGCGGCATATACCTGCGCCTCTCCCGCGCCAAGCCGGAGTTTTTGGTCAAACTGTTTGAGATGGAAGCACCCGAAGCCGCACACGGCACGGTGCTCTTTAAAGCCATCGCGCGCGAGGCCGGCAGCCGCTCCAAAGTGGCCGTGGCCTCGAGCGACCCGCACGTCGACCCGGTTGGGTCGCTCGTCGGCCAGCGCGGTGTGCGTGTCTCGACGGTCACCAGCGAGCTGGGGGGCGAGAAGATCGACCTTATAGAGTGGAGCGAGGACCCGAAAGCGTTTATAGAAGAGGCACTCTCTCCGGCGCGCATACTGGGCGTTGAGCTGGACGAAGCCGAGCACAAAGCCACCATCAAAGTGGCCGACGACCAGCAGTCCTTGGCCATCGGCCGCGGGGGGCAGAACGTGCGCCTGGCGGCCAAGCTGACCGGGTGGCGCATCGACATACAGTCGGTGGGCGGCAAGGTTGCCGACCCTGCGGCGGGCAAGGACATGCCCGCTCCCGAAGCCCCGCCGCCTATCGCCGCCGAATAAACTAATATAAAATAGAGTTATGAATTTGTGGCACGACATTCCGTTGGGCGAAAAATCGCCGGAAGAAATTAATGTAATTGTTGAGATCCCCAAGGGTTCGCAAAATAAATACGAAATAGACAAGGAGACCGGCTTGATGGCGCTCGACCGCGCCAACTACTCGGCCGCGGCCTACCCGTGCGAGTACGCCTTTGCGCCGCAGACCTACGCGGAGGACGGTGACGCGCTCGATGTGCTGGTGCTTTCGAGCTTCCCTATCCCCCCGGGGATTTTGGTCAAGGCGCGCCCGGTGGCGTTTATGGAGATGATAGACACCGGCGAGGTAGACCCCAAAATAATCTGCGTACCGGTCAAGGATAAGCGCTGGGACAACGTCAAGGATCTGGGAGATATTAATCCGCACACACTCAAAGAAATACAGCACTTTTTCGAGACCTATAAAGAGCTCAAGGGCGACAAAGTGACCATCCCCGGCTTTAAGGGCAAAGCAGAGGCTGTTGCGGCAATCAACGCTTCAGTCGCTGCATACAAGACCAAGTTTGCAAAATAAAAATACGCTATACTAGGGGCATGAAGAAGCTCTACTATGTAGCCCTTACCAGCGTGCTTGTAGCGACGCCGCTGTTTGCTTTGGCTGATGAACTCCCCCGGCCGCTGCCGCTCCAAGTACCCCAAAAAATCCGCGAGGCCGCGTCGAGCACCCGGGCACAGATGCAGGTCAAGGTGGAGCAAAAGCGGGAGGAAATGAAAACGAAGATAGAAACCAAGCGCGAGGAAGTCAAAACTAAAATCGAAGACGCTAAGGAAAAAGCAAAGGAGCGCTTCGGCGAGGCGGTACAAAAGAGCGTCGGCAACATCACCAACCGGCTCTCCGAGGGTGCAAACAGGCTGTCTGAACTCGCGGACAAAATAGAGCGGCGTATCGCCGAACGCGTGGCCAAAGGCGAAAATCTCGATGCATCAACCGCATTACTCGCCACCGCACGCACCGACATCGTCGCCGCGCAGGACAAAGTCACCGCGGTCGGCGCGGCGCTCTCGGCCGCACTCACCAGCACGACCCCCAAGGCGCAGGTGGATAGCATCCGCGTAGCGGTCAAGGCCGCCGAAGACGCCCTGCGGAGCGCCAAACTCTCGCTCCAAAAGACACTCGAGTCTATGCGACCCTCCGCCCCCACTACTCCCACTAACTAACACTCCTATGCCTCCACAAAACCAACAACCTCCCGCCCCCGCTCCGCAAAACAGCTCGTGGGGCCCGACCATCGGGATTACCATGGTGGTGCTCCTGCTCGCGATAGGCGGAGCGTACTTCTTCTACACTCAAGCACAAGAAGCAAAACAAAACGCCGAGCAAGCGCAGTTGCAAGCCGCGCAGGAGTCACAGCAGACGACGCCCGCCAACCCCGAAGACTCTTTGCAATCCGAGCTCGACGCATCAGCAACCGGCAGCGCGCAGGGCGATGTCGATGCACTCGGCAATTCTTTGTAAAAAGATAAATCCCTGCTAGTATCGGCACATGTTTGCCGAAATAGCCAAGTCGTTTAGCCTTAAAAACCTCCCCGACTCCGAAGTGGAGTTGGTGGGCGAGGTGCCTTTTGCCGCGATAGAGCCCTACCGCCTGACCGCACTTACCCACATCGCCGAGCACCTCGAGCTGCCCGGATTTCGCCCCGGCAAGGTGCCGGCCGAGATGGCGCAGAAAAAGGTGGGCGAGCTTGCCGTGCTCGAAGAGGCGGTGGAGCTTTTTGTAAAGGACTTTTATCCCGAGCTGGTCACCGAGCGCGCAATAGAAGCCGTCGGCCGCCCGGACATCCGCGTCACCAAGTTGGCCGCCCAAAACCCGGTGGGGCTTACCATCCGCGCGACGGTATATCCGGAGGTAACCGTGCCTAAAGACTGGAAGAACCTGCATACAAAAATCGCGCTTGAGCCCAGTATGCCTGCCAGCGACGAGGAGGTCGCCAAAACGCTTGAGGATCTGCGCCAGAGCCGTAAAAAAGATGACGTCGTGCCCGAGTTGAGCGACGAGTTTGCAAAATCCGTTGGCGCGTTCGACAGCTTGGAGCATCTCAAGACGCAGATACACAAAGGTATCGGTGAGGAGAAGGCGCGCCAGGCCCGCGACGTGCGCCGCGGCAAGTTGATAGAGGCCCTGCTCGAAAAAGCGGCTCTGTCGGTCCCTAAGCTGTTTGTCGAGAGCGAGCAGGACAAAATTATGTCGCAGATGCGCGAGGATGTGACGCGCTTTGGGATGACGCTCGAGGAATATTTTAAAAAAACCAACAAGACCGAAGAAGGTGTGCGGCAAGAGTTCCGCGAGCAGGCGATGAAGCGCGCCAAGCTCCAGCTGGTGTTAAACAAAATCGCCAGCGAAGAAAAATTGGAAGCTGACGAAACAGCGGTCGCGACAGAAATGAAGCACGCGCTGGAGCACTTTCCCGAGGCCAATCCCGAGCTCCTCAAAATCCATATAGAAACAGTCCTCAAAAACGAACTCGCGCTCAAACTGCTCGAGGGCGAAGTCGCCAACAAAACCACCGCTGAAGCCAAAACCGAAGAGGCGAAATAGCAAAGGGCCCGGATTTCTCCGGGCCCTCGAACGTTGTCACTTGTTTTTTTTCTTCTTCTTTTTGGCGGAGGTGAAGGGCGCTTTTGCCATCACGTACAGCCCGTAGCAGATGATGACTATCACAATAAGCGGAGCGACCGCCTGCGTGATAATAATCTCCATACCGCCGGGCCCAACGACTGCAAACAGCAGCACGAGAAGAACGGCGCCGGCAAGATACGGCAGAAAGGGAGCGAACACCTTCTTCGTTCCCGATTTCGCCTGCGAGCCGAGCTCAGTAAGAGCCCAGCCACCGACAGAAGCGACAACGTAGGCGACACCGTAAAACGGCCACGCCAGCATTTGTCCCCACCACGGCAGGCGACGAATCTGATTAGCTATAGAAGCGAACATGGGGTTTCCCTTTCTGAAGAAGAATTTCGATGAACTACATTTCCTTCATATTATACCTCTAAAACTACCATTTTGTCAAGCTTGCATTATAATGCCGTTATAATATACTGGGGCTATGAAGCAAAAAGTTATACAAATAGGCAGTTCTGCAGGGGTGACCATTTCTAAGGAGTCGCTCGAGAAGATTGGGATCAATATAGGCGATATGGTCGAAACTAGCTCCGAAAGCGGCGTCTTTACAATTAAGCCGAGTGTCCCTCAAGAGAAACTGGCAATTGACCCTCAAATTTTGCAGTGGGGCAGCGAATTCATCACAAAAAACCGGGAATTGCTTAAGCGCCTTAAGGATAAGTAGATGCGCTATTTATCTGCCGAGGAAATCCTGGCCCTCCACGACCTCCTTATTGAACAGATAGGAGGCTCGTTGGGCGTGCGCGAAGAAGGCTTGCTCCGCTCTATTGCAGAGCGGCCAAAAACATCCTTCGGCGGACAGGAACAGTTCCCCACCCTCTTCCTTAAAGCTGCCGCGTATCTTGAAGCAATCGCGACCTATCACGTGTTCGTCGACGGAAACAAAAGGACTGCGGCTATGGTCGCCGAAGTTTTTCTCAGAGCGAATGGTTTTGATATACCTATTTTCGACATCGAAGAGGCCGAGACGTTTATTATTGCTGCGGCCCAAAAACAAAAGGCAATAGCAGAAATCGCCGCGTGGCTTGAAAAGAATGTAAAAAAGCAATAGACTGCTGGTACCTATGAAAGACTCAAACAACATACACGCCCAGTTGGTGCCCATGGTTGTGGAGAAGTCGCCGCAGGGCGAGCGCGCTTATGATATTTATTCGAGACTGCTCAAGGAGCGCATCATCTTTCTTGCCGGGCCGATTGAGGACCATACCGCCAACTTGGTCATAGCCCAACTGTTGTTTTTGGCCAGCGAGGATCCTAAAAAAGAGATTCAGCTCTATATCAACTCGCCGGGCGGCTCAGTCACGGCCGGTTTGGCCATACTCGACACAATGAACTACATCAAACCCGACGTCGCCACGGTGTGCGTGGGCATCGCGGCCTCGGCGGCGGCAGTTATTTTGGCCGCGGGCCAGAAGGGCAAGCGCTTTGCCCTGCCCAACGCCGAGGTCATGATCCACCAGCCGTGGGGCGGGGCGCAGGGCCAGGCCACCGACATCGAGATCACGGCCAAGCACATTGTGGCCACCCGCGAGCGGCTCAACAAGATACTCTCTAAGGCCACCGGCCAGCCGATTGAAAAGATAGAAAAGGACGTCGACCGCGACTACTTTATGATGGCGGACGATGCCAAAAAGTACGGCATTATCGACGACATCCTTGCGCACCAGGTTGCTACCCCCAAGAAGTAGCTTGACTAGTATATGCCCCCGCGTATACTCCAAAGAGACAGGTTTACCGGCCGGTAGATCCCCAGCCCCCCGACCTCGACCGGCCGGCGCCCTGCCCGGGCAGGGCAACCAACAAGCTCCCGACATCTTGTCGCGGAGCTTTTTTATTGGTATTGTGGGCAGGTGCTCATCAACTTTATGTATTTCATGAATTTCCACCATGTCATTAACCACCGTGTTTATACTCCTGGCGCTCGCCGCGCTTGGGGGTGCAGTGATAGGCTTTGTATTTCGATGGCTGCTGGTCCTCTCTCGTAAAGGTTCGATAGAAGTAGCAATAAAGCAGATACTCCTCGACGCGCGCGAGGAGGCTAAAAAGATAACCGAAGAGGCGCAAGAGAAGGGAAAAGGGATAATCGCCACCTCCGAGTCGAGCATCGCCGAAAAGGAAGACAAGATCGCGCGCGCGGAGGACCGCGTCTTTAAGCGTGAGGAGGCTTTGGATAAAAAACAAGGCGAGCTTGACTCTGAAATCCAGGCGGTCAAAGGCCGCATCGAGGAAGTGCGTCAGATCAAAGAGCGCGCCGAAGCGATGCTGTCGACCCGCGCAGAGGAGTTGGCAAAGGTCGCCGGTCTCTCCAAAGACCAGGCCAAAGAGCAGCTCTACGCCGAACTTGAGCGTGAGAACAGCGATGACCTGATGATGCGCGCGGCCAAGTTGGAGCGCGACGGGTTTGAGCGGCTGGAGCGCCGGTCACGAGAAATTTTGGTGACCTCGATACATCGGTTGGGCAACTCGGTTGCCTCTGACACGATGGCGACTGCGGTTACTATCCCCAACGACGACATCAAAGGAAAAATCATCGGCAAAGAGGGTCGCAACATCAAAGCGTTTGAGCGCGCCACGGGTGTGGAGGTTATCATCGACGACACCCCGGGCTCTATCGTACTTTCAAGCTACGACCCTCTGCGCCGCGCGGTCGCTCGTGTTGCACTAGAAAACCTCATTATTGACGGCCGCATACAGCCGGCCAAAATCGAGGAGATTGTGCAGAAAGCCCAAGCCGACGTCAATAAAATAATCAAAGAAAAAGCCGAAGCCGCCGCCTTTGAAACCGGCGTACTCAATCTGGACCCGCGCCTGTTGATGATCCTCGGGCGGCTGCACTTCCGCACCAGCTACGGCCAGTCGGTGCTGCAACACAGCATCGAGATGGCCCACATCGCCGGCATGATAGCCGAAGAGGTCGGGGCCAACCCGGCGGTGGCTCGCGCCGGCGCCCTGCTGCACGACATCGGCAAAGCGCTCGACCACGAGGTGCAGGGCACGCACGTCGAGATAGGCCGCCGCATCCTGCAGAAGTTCGGCGTACAAGAAGAGGTCATCAAGGCCATGCAGGCCCACCACGAGGAGTACCCGTACGAAACCGCCGAGTCCTACATCGTGCAGGTGGCCGACGCTATCTCGGGCGGCAGACCCGGCGCGCGGCGCGACTCGGTAGAACAATACATCAAGCGCTTGCAGGACATCGAGGCCATCGCCAACTCGTTTGCCGGTGTTGAGAAGTCCTACGCGATATCGGCCGGCCGCGAGGTGCGCGTGTTTGTAAAACCCGACGCGATGAGCGACTTCCAAGCACGCGAGCTGGCGCGCAACATTGCGCTACGCATCGAAAACGAACTGAAATACCCGGGCGAAATCAAAGTGATAGCCATCCGCGAAACCCGCGCAATAGAATTTGCCCGATAAGTTACTTCGTCGCCGCGATGAAGGAGGTGTAGTTGAACTTGAGATCTTGGATCGACTCCTCGAGCACGGTTAGTTTGTACTTTTTGGCTGCCGCGAGGCTCGCTATGACCGCGGTTGTTTTGGGGAGTACGCCTTTGGCCAGGTCGGCTGCTGCTTTGGCAGTATCGGCATACTCTTCTATCTTTGCTTTTGGCCATCGGCGCTTGAGATAGAAACGACATTGCTTGAGTGCCTGGTCATGTGAGGCGATTTTTTTGATCTGCCCCGCCTTGACCCCTTTTTTGACCAAGAGGTTCATGTGGATGTCTATCTCGAAGAGCTTCTTGATGGAGAAGTTGTGCCGGGACATCGCGTGGACGGCCTCGATGACTATCCCGCCGTTGCTGTTTTCTATCGGGAAGATGCCCAGAGTAATATCGCCTGCCTCAAGTGCGGCAAGGACGTTTTCTACGGTCACCAGATAGCGCAGGCCAAAGCGCTTAACTCCCGCTTTGCGGGCGTAGGTCCGTGCCGCCTCCTCAGAAAACGAGCCCGGAGCGCCCGAAAGCCCAATGATTACAAGCTTTTTTGCCCCTTTTGCCATAATGCATCGTATCCTAGCATAAAAACCCCTTCTTGGGGCTCTATTGCGGTGTTTTTTGAGGGGGGTATACTGTCCTGCACAGGGAGGCAGCTATTAATAACTAGAAATTAGCCTATGAATAAACAGGATATCGCGGAGAAGGTCCACGGAGTCCTCGGCACCACCAAGGCGGACGCCGAGCGTGCCGTCGAGGCGATGATAGAGGGTATCGTCGGCGAGCTTAAGAAAGGCGGCGAGGTTTCTGTCGCAGGTCTTGGCATCTTTAAGACCAAGATGCGCGCAGCCCGCACCGCACGCAACCCGCGCACCGGTGCCGCCGTGCAGGTCCCCTCGATGCGCGTGCCGAAGTTCCAGGCGGCCAAGGCATTGAAGGAAGCAGTAAAGTAATCACAGGTTCAACTATCTTCTCGAGACGAAAGAATCCCCTTCGGGGGATTTTTTCGTTGTGGCTACGCGTCCTGGTTGCCGGCCTCAAACAGTCCGGGCTTAAGAAGATCTTTAAGGTTGACGAGGGGGATTTTGACCTCAAACGAGCCGACCGCGTATGCGGCCACCTGGTACGGGGGGATCATGATGACAAATTGGTCGCCGTCCAAAACAAAGTTTTGGAAGTTTTCTACTTTTGGCGCCAAGCCCTCGGGGAACAGGAGCCCGGTAAGGTCTTTTGCACCCGAGCGTGCGCGATACTGCGCCGAAACATCATTAGACACGAGCAGGGAAAGCTCTTCGAGCCAATTGCGGTCGGCTCTAAAAAGAGTTTCGAGAGCAACCGCGTTGCCTTTGGCATCAAACACAAAGGTCATAAAGTAGGTGTTTGGGTGCGCGCCGAGCGTGTCTTCATAGACGGTGTAGGCGTATGAGTGATAACCGGCGGAAATGTAGTGTTTGTACTCTAGGTCAAGCGCGTACTTGCGGTCGGGACCGAGACCCTGGATTTGTACATCCTCGGCAGTCAGATTGGCAAAGTTGCCGTCTTTTTTAAACTGCGCAATGCGGTCGGCGAGCGCCTGCTCGACGACCGGGCGGCTCTTCGGGTAGTGCGCCTCAATGGTGTAGTAGTCGCCCTTCTCTGTGTAGACGTACTCATCTCCCTCTCCGATCTGCTCTCCGCCCAGAATCGATTCTTCCTTCTGCATCCCCGAGCCGCTCTGTGACGCCCAGAATCCGAAGATGACTCCCAAAATAATGAGTATGCCCAAAGCGATCCCTACTTGTTTAAATTGCATACAGGCATTGTACATCAGGGGCGTTTTAGGACAATATTAGGAAACGCGGACGTGGTCTAACGGTATGACACTTGCCTTCCAAGCAAGTTGCGCGGGTTCGACTCCCGCCGTCCGCACATGAATATACTAGACGCGATCATTGCATGGCTAAGCACGGCGCTCACGGCGTTGATGATTTTTGTCGCGGCACTACTGCCCCATCCTGCGCCCAGCACGGCCGTTGCACCCGAAGCGGTAGCAACTTCGACCACGGCAGTAGCGACCACCACCGTTAAAGCGGTAGCGAAACCTGTCACGACGCCGGCGGCAAAGAAACCTGTCACGACAAATGGTCTGGCCGCGCCTGCGCCCGCAGCCTTAGGGGCGCAAGACGCGGGAACCCGAGGACCTTTGGCGGGGCAGGTTTCTTTGCCGCCCATCGTCCCAACTAAATCCCAAGAGCAGATCAATGTCGAAACCCGCGCGGCGCTGGTCAACATCCTCTGTCTTACCAAAACCGGTATCCACGGCGTCAGCGGCAGCGGTGTCATCATCGACAGCCGCGGGGTCATACTCACCAACGCACATATAGGACAGTACTTCCTCTTGCGCGACTATCTTACGCCCGGCAATGTCGAGTGCACCGTCCGCATCGGCTCTCCTGCCGAGCGGCGATACACCGCCAAGCTCCTCTACCTGCCGCCGCTGTGGGTCGCGGACAACGCCGCACAACTCAAAGCATCGGTGGCGACCGGCACCGGCGAGCATGACTATGCGTTTTTGATGCTCACCGGCACCACCGACCCATCGGCGACACTGCCGAGCAGCTTCCCCCACTTGGTGATGGAAAACAGCTACCCGGACGTCGGCGATGAGATGTTGCTGGCGTCGTATCCGGCGGGGTTCCTCTCCGGCGAGCTTATAGAAAAGAGTTTGTACGCGAGTTCGGCGGTCGCCTACACCACCCGGCTCTTTTCGTTCGACGACAGCCAGAGGGTCGACCTCTTTTCGATCGGGGGCACGGTGCTCTCGCAGGCCGGCTCCTCTGGCGGGGCGGTGGTGCGGCTCACCAACGGCAAGCTGGCGGGGCTTATCGCGACCGCAACTACGGGCGAGTCGACCGGCGAGCGCGACCTGCGCGCGGTCACGCTCTCGCACATCAACACGAGCCTCGGCGTGCAAGGACAGGGCGGCATCACCGCGCTTTTGACCGGCAACCTCTATCCAAAAATCACTACTTTTGAAACCTCAATAGCCCCCCTCGAACGCGCAGTCCTTATCAAAGCGCTTAGTGGTAATTAAGCTTTCCACCGGGCAAAGATGCCGGCGGGGAGGATGCGGCCTGATTTTTGTTCGAGGCCGAGGTCGCCGTACTCGATTGAACCACCATACTTTTTTTCGAAATTTTCCAAATTATACGCGAACGCGAGCGGCGAGTAGCCTGCGGCGTAGCCGTTTATCAACACAAAGAGAGGTTTTTCGGACAGCAATTCGCCGCACAACTTTAGCAACTCCAAAAAGTTTTCCTCAAACTTCCACAACTCGCCGCCCGGGCCGTGGCCGAAGGCCGGCGGGTCCATAATAATCGCATCATATTTTGTTCCCCTCTTCACTTCCCTCTTCAAAAACGTCAGCGCGTCTTCGGTGATCCAGCGCACGGGCTTGTCTTCGAGCCCGGAGAGTTTTGCGTTCTCCCGCGCCCAGGCGACCGCGGTCTTGCTTGCATCGACATGCGTCACATTCGCGCCGGCCGCGGCGGCCGCAAGTGTTGCACCCCCCGTATAACCAAAAATATTCAGGACTGCCGGGACAAAATTCTTTTCGGAGGAGTTGGGGTCGTGTTTATCTCTCCGGAGAAAAGAAGTTTTGGCCAGGCAGTCCCCCATCCACTCCCAATTCGACAGTTGCTCGGGGAACAATCCTGTGTGCTTGAACGAAGTTGGTTTAATCAAAAACTGCAAACCGCCGAATGCTACTTGCCACTCTTTTGGCAACTCCCCTACCCACCGACCATCCTTCCCCTCCCGCTCAAATTTTCCTGCCGCACTCCCCCACTGCTCGGGTTGAGATTTCTCCCACAGTGCCTGCGGGTCCGGGCGCGACAACACCACGTCGCCGAAGCGCTCCAATTTTTCTTCCAACCCCGAGTCAATGAGCTCGTACCCCTGGGATGGTTTAGTGGTGAGAGTTATTCTGTCCATATAAGTGCACCGAGGAAAGGGCTCTGCATATCAAATATTTTATAAGTAAATCCGCGTAGCTCATTTTCAAACTGCTCTTTTGTATACCGGAGCGATTGAAAAACAAACAGAGTATCCCCCGGCCGCACGCCCTTCTTTTCCAGTTCGGGAGGGACCTTGCCCAAGGTATACCACGCCCGTATACCGTCATCTACTTTTCTCCCGGCAACATCCCCCACACTGACGCCCAAAAGCGCGAGTTTGGGGTCAAACATGCCGCTTACTTGAGTCTCATAGAGCGACTGAATTTGCTTCATATCGACAAAATCACGGAGTTGGACATCAACAAAAACAAAACCCCCTTTCCCCGCTATGCGGGACAAAAGTGCAAGGATAGTTTGAGGTTCGTAATTGGTAAAAGTAAGTCCCAAAGAAACAAAACGTGTGCGAATCGGCGCACCAAGCAACTCCGGTAATTCTTCGAAAGAAGTCCGGAGCGGTAAAACCTCTATCCCCTGCGCTTGAGCGTATTCTTGGGCAAGTTGTAGATATCGCGGGCTGATGTCGACCGGCCGGTATATAAACTTCTTACCGGCGCGGCGCGCCGCGTCAAAAATATCTTGCTCTTTGTGTGCCGTACCCGGACCGAGATCTATAAATTCGAAATTATCCGGAAGTTCCGCAACTATCGCTTCGGCAATATTTTTTAAATAGTGCCGCTCCGGGACAGTCACCAGTTTTGCATACGGGTCGTCCCCCTTCTGGATAGACTCGTATTCCTCTTCCCCAGCCGGTAGATATAGCAAAAGTGAGTCTGAGTAATCCCATACCCCCTCCCCCATCTTTTTAATCGAGTCGAGCGCGTGCTGTTTAAACCATTGTTCGTTATATTGTGTCTCCATACAATTTGTCGGGGCGCCCAGAATCGGACTGGGTCATCTTGCTCCCAAAGCAAGCGTACTACCGGTATACGACGCCCCGTGTCTTTTATGTCCTTTAGAGTATCACGTTCTCTAACATCTCTACCTTAGCCTTTCTGGTCGAAAAATCCAAATAAACACAGGCCACATCGACCCGCCAAGGCCTATCCTCGGGTACCTTTCGGTCTAAAAGGTAGGTTTGGATGGCCCGGTGCAGGCGTTTGAGCTTGGCCGGGTGTACGTTCTCTTCCGGACGGTAGCCCCGTGAGATGGCGGGCTTGCCTATCTCATGGGGTTCACGTGTAACACTCTTTACCTCGACAAAGCTAAGCAGACTCCCCTTTTCGGCCACAATGTCGATCTCGCCCCACTTTCGGAGATAATTGCGCTCCAATACCCGAAATCCCTTTGATTCTAGGTACTTACAGGCTACCTCCTCCCCCGTATCCCCTAATTTTCGCTTTGGGCTAGGCATGGTTCACCCCGTGAGATAGGGCTCTTAAATTATATCTCATGGGGTTCACGTGTAACGTCTGATTATGTTACATAAGAAACGTTTTTGGGCTATATTGCCTGAAGAAAGGCTGAAGGACATGGTTTTTGTGTCTTTTAGTGCACATATCCCCATAGTTATCCACAAGAATCCCGATTTTCCCTTAATTTTAAGGCTCTTGCTTATCCCCAGACTGGATGTCTTTAACAGTCCGTTGTCTTGTGCGTCTGCCAGGACTCGAACCTGGAACAACTGGTTCGAAGCCAGCCGTGATATCCATTTCACCACAGACGCGTGGTACCCGTTCATCGTAGCAGGAAATCATGATATAGTCGTTGCGAGACGCATTAAAAACATAAGAGCGGATATGGTTTAGTGGTAGAATGCGTCCTTGCCAAGGACGAGACGGGAGTTCGATTCTCCCTATCCGCACACACTTTCATGCACATACGCCCCAGCCAGATACCTCCGGAGGTTGCACGGGTAACAAAAGAGTTAGAGAAGGCCGGTTTTGAGGCCTGGATAGTAGGGGGGTGCGTCCGAGACCTCTTTTTGGGTCGTACGCCCAAAGACTGGGACGTCACCACCAACGCCACACCCGAAGAGATCCAAGCCGCCTTCCCGCATACCTACTACACCAACGAGTTTGGGACGGTGGGAGTGGTGAGTGATGAAGCGCCGGAGAGTGTAAAGGTCATAGAAGTCACTCCATACCGTCTGGAAGGGAAGTACAGCGACGCCCGGCGCCCCGACAGCGTCCAATTTAGCCGACATATCGAAGATGATCTCAAGCGACGTGATTTTACGATTAACGCTTTGGCCTATAGTGCCGGTAAAGGACAGTTACTCGACCTATACGGCGGTATAAAGGACTTGGACGCCCGCTTGGTGCGGGCGGTAGGGGACCCGAAGGAGCGTTTTGAGGAAGATGCACTGCGGATTATGCGCGCGGTGCGTATTTCGGCCGAACTCGACTTCGAACTGGAGCCGCGCACCCGCGCCGCGATGCGCGACTGTGCGGGGCAACTCGAAAAGATATCCAAAGAGCGTATTCGTGACGAATTTGTCCGGATATTGCTATCGCCCAACATCAAAAAAGCCCTTATTTTAAGCCACGAATTGGGTATTTTGCAGTACATTGCCCCGGAGCTGGAGCAGGGGGTAGGGGTGGCTCAAAATCAGGCCCATAGCTTTGATGTATTTGAGCACAATCTGCGTACCTCCCAGCACGCAGCCGACAAAGACTGGAATTTCATCATCCGGCTGGCGGGCCTCTTCCACGACGTGGGAAAACCCAAGAGCCGCCGCTGGTCGGAGGAGAAGAAGGACTGGACCTTCCACGGTCACGACGTGGTGGGGGCGCGGATGACCAAAAAGATACTCGAAACCCTCAAGTTTCCACGTGAAACGGTGGACAAAGCCACCGCGCTGGTGCGCTGGCACATGTTCTTCAGCGATCCGGCGGTGGTAACGCTCTCGGCGGTGCGCCGTATCATCGCCAACGTCGGGCAGGAGCACATCTGGGACCTCATAAACCTGCGTATATGCGATCGTATCGGCACCGGGCGCCCCAAGGAGCAGCCGTTCCGCCTGCGCAAGTACCAGGCGATGATAGAGCAGGCTATGCGGGACCCCATATCAGTGGGGATGCTCAAGATAGACGGCCGGCGCATCATCGAGATGGGCGAGCGGCCCGGGCCCCGCATCGGGTGGACCTTGCACGCCCTGTTGGAGGAGGTTTTGGAGGACCCGGCCAAGAACACCGCCGAATATCTGGAGGGCAGAGCAGGGGAGCTCCTGCAAATGGACGACAAGGCACTGCATAAGATAGGCGAGGAGGCCAAAGAGACAAAAGCCCAGGCCGAAGAGGCCGAGATAAAGGACATACATAAGAAATATTTTGTAGACTAAAGGACATAAAGTTATCCCCACCTATGTCCTTTACACTGTCCTTGATGAGCGTATAGTTACTGCAGAAAAACGTTTCCGGTAAAAACTTTTACCCTGTAGTTTTTGCACAGAAACACATTGATCTTCGGTCCCGCGCGCAAACATCGCGCAACATTCTCAGTTCACTTCTCTTTAGCAAGGCGGTAGACCTTCAAACTTCTACAACCAATTGTAAAAAGAGGCCCCACCGCTCAGTAGGGGAAATCGACTAAGATTATTGCGCAAGCCCCCCGCACCTCCATGGCCGGGGGCTTTTCTTATCTAAGCTCCAGCACCACGGGACAATGATCACTTCCCATCACTTTGGACAAAATAGAGGCGGACTTTAGGCGTTTAAGCAATTTTTTTGATACGAACCAGTAGTCGATGCGCCAACCGACGTTGCGCGCGCGGGCGTTGCTCCACACCGACCACCAGGTGTAGTGGCCCTTGCCCTTGGGGGTAACGTGCCGAAACGAGTCTATATATCCGGCAGCAATGATTTTGTCGATGCCCTCGCGCTCCTCGTCGGTAAACCCGTGGTCCCCGATGTTGGCCTCGGGGTTAGCAAGGTCATCGAACGTATGTGCGACATTCAGATCGCCACAAAACAGCACGGGTTTTTTCTTTTCGAGCTCCTGCATATATTCCAAAAACGCCGGGTCCCACTGTTTGTGCCGCAGTTGCAAGCGCGACAGGTCGGGCTTGGCGTTGGGCGTGTAGCTGGTGACGACATAAAAATCGTCGAGCTCGACCGCGATGACCCGCCCTTCGCGGTTTGGGTCGCCGTAGCGGTCGCCAGAGAGTTTATATTTTTTGCACAGCTTTTCCGGCAGGCCGTATAAAACGTTTATTACAGGATTCTTTTTTACACCTTCTTTATTTATCTTTGTCTTAACAAAGATGGCCGTGCCGGAGTAGCCCTTCTTGACCGCACTATTCCAATACTCCTCGTACTCCTTCAAATCAATCTCCGCTTGGCCTTGCATTGCTTTTGTCTCTTGCAGACACAGCACATCGGGCTTTTCTTTGGCAATAAAAGGCAAAAAGATGCCCTTGTTATGCACCGCGCGTATGCCGTTTACGTTCCAGCTGATGAGCTTCATCCGCGCATTGTACCAAACCACAGCAGTAGGGTAGGGAGCGAGAGCCACAACAAACCTTTGGCAAGAAAAAAGCCAAACACGCCGACCCCCGCCCACGTCAGCCACTTCTTTTTTTTATTTCCTTCGTTGTCCATGAAACTTTTTGTGCACCTCGCGCAGGTGCTTGTCGGTGACGTGCGTGTACACCTGGGTGGTGGCGATGTTGGCGTGGCCGAGCAGCGCCTGCACGCTACGCAAGTCGGCACCGTTCTCCAACAAGTCGGTGGCAAAGCTGTGGCGTATCACGTGCGGGGTCACCTTGCGCGTGATCCCGGCCTTGGTCGCATAGCGTTTGACAATGCGCTCGATCGAGCGTGGCGTAAGTCGTAGTTCTTTTGCATTCGCGGAATTTTTACCCATCTGCACAAACAGGGCATCATCAAGGTCTTTGCGTTTGGCCTCGTAGGCGCGTATGGCGGCCTTGGCGGCGGGGGATAGAAAGACCACGCGGACCTTCTCGCCCTTGCCGCGGACAGAAAACTCGTCGCGCGACAGGTCGAGGTCGCGGTTGAGGCCCACCAACTCCGAAACCCGCAGACCGGTACTAAAAAACAATTCCAAAATCGCTTTGTCGCGGAGCGCCGTGAGCGAGCCGTCTTTGGGAGCGCCCATCAGGCGGTCGAGCTCGTCGGCGGTGATGAGGTCTAAGTCTCTGCCGCCCACCTTGGCCAGCTCGATGCGCTCGGGGTTGAGGCTGTCTATCTCGCGCCTGCGCAAAAATTTAAGGAACGCGCGCAGCGATATCATGTAATAGTTCTGGGTCTTGTGCTTCATGGTCCCGCTCACTCCAGCTTGCCGGTTGAGATGCAGCCGAAACTCTCGCACTGCCGATTCAGTAATTTTTGCCGGCGCAGTAACTTTGCTGTGTGCTAAAAAGCGGGTGAGGTAGCGGTCATAATTTTCGACTGTCTTGATAGAGCGGCCTTTCTCGATCTCGAGATACTCCAAAAACTGGGTCTTGAGGTGTTTGAGGTCGCCGGAGGCCATAGCAGTAGTGTCGCACAATTTTTCTTCACCACAACTACACCACGGGGGAGGGGGTTGCGCAAAATCACGGGGTGTGATACAATGCTCTCATGCTGACCAAGCAGAAAAAGGCTAAAACTATCAAGGAAACCGCCGTTCATGATAAGGACACCGGCAGCCCCGAGGTCCAGGTGGCGCTTTTGAGCAAGGGTATCGATGCGCTTGCCTCGCACCTTAAGAAGCATTTAAAAGACAAACACAGCCGCCGCGGCCTTTTGCAGATGGTGGCAGACCGCCGCACTCATTTGAAGTATTTGGAGGGCAAGGACAAAAAGCGCTACAACGCGCTGGTCAAAAAGTTGGGGCTTAAGAAGTAGAGGAAATTTTTCTAACGTTTGGGTGTATGATAGGAAGGAAGCTTTTTTGTGCGTGTTCACGGTCAGTACAGTAGGTTCGTTTTAATTTTAGCAGTAGTTCATTTTATAGTAATTTATTTTTTTATGGCAATCATCAAGCATAAAAGCCAGCGTGTCGGCATTTTTATAGACACGCAAAATCTGTATCACAGCGCAAAAAACCTCTACAAAGCCAAGGTCAACTTTGGCCAGATAGTCAAAGAGGCGGTCGCGGGCCGGACACTCATCCGGGCGGTCGCCTATGTGATCCGCACCGAAAGCGAGGAGGAAAAAGGCTTCTTTGAGGCGCTCAACAAGCTCGGGATCGAAACCAAGGTCAAAGACATCCGCATCTTTGCCGGCGGGGCCAAAAAGGCCGACTGGGACTTGGGCACCGTCATAGACGTCGTGGCTATGGCAAAGAAACTCGACACCGTCATTTTGGCGACCGGCGACGGCGACTTTGTCCCGCTGGTCGAGTACCTTAAATACGCAGAA